>JASMFX010000066.1 GCA_030751555.1 Candidatus Woesearchaeota archaeon
AAGTCTCCTATAATTTGTTGTTGTTTTCTGTTTGTTGTCGTTGTTAGAGTAGCTTTACCAATTTCTCTTGGGTTTTCATTCAATCCTGGGTTTTGGGATATGATCGAAGACGGTGTTAAGACAGGATCTGTTATGAAATATCCATCCGTTGTTAAGGTGTCTTGATAGTTTCTAGAATTACCACAATCTCCCATTGCATTGCAGGTGTAGAGTGTGTCAAGTACCCATGCATTGGGGCAAGAGAATCCATCACATTCTTTGAAAGCAGTTGCGACATTACATACTTCATTTCCATTTCCTTCCCAGTGTTTAAAGCCTGGTGGAACTAAAGGAACACATTGTAGATCTGTTGCAAAGGTGTCATCCCATGAGCAATCTCGTATTTCTGTATCTGAACAGCAGGATTCTGTTGTGCATTTAAAACAATCTTCCCATCTGTTATTTTTACAGGTAGCTTGAAGTTGGTTGTTTGATGTTGATTCTGTGCAGAATTCCTCTCGATAATCTCTGCACGGTTCGATGACTTCTTTTCCGTTTAGACAAGAGTGTTTGTACGATCTTGATCCTACGTATGCTAATCCTCCAATCCCTGTTTGAGTGGTTAGGACGGAGTCATAAGAACACCAAGACTCACCATGGTTTCTTTTTGGTCCTGAATTGTCCTCTGTTGTAAATCGATATGTGGTATCACAGTTGTTTGGAGTAGGTAAAGTAGTTGGGATGGATTTTGGTGCTGGGCAGGAGCATGCCTGGTTTTCTTTTAATCTGAAGTTATTATTGGTGCATTTATTTTGGTCACCATTTTTGAAACAGGTGTTGTCAGAAGGTGAGATGCAACATCCAAAGGCGTAGTCTGTTGGAGGGAGGGAACCAATTTGAGAAACAGTTTCAGTTCCCTTTAATGCGAAGTTGAATGTTAAGTTTCTTTTGTTGGGGAGAGTTTTTGTGAGTGAGTAGGTAGTGTCTGGATATGGACGTTGTTTTTCTATATTTATTGAGAGGTTGTTATTATACATCCATTCATCTTTGTTGAAAAATTCATTTTCTATTTCCTCATTTATTATTGAGATAGCCATGGAGTATAATTGGCCAAGAGGGATAGGGAGTATTTTTGCGTATGAGTCTACTTGGATTCTGTTATCTGTTTTCTCTAGTGTTAGTGGATATGATAGTTGGAATGCGATAGCTTCTGGCAGGATGTCTATGTCGAGTTTGAAGTTTCCAGGAGTTACATTGTAGCCTTCATTTTGGAATGCTTTTATGTCAATACAAGATTCAATTTCTTCAGATGTTGCTTGGATTAATTCATATTCCATCTCTTCTCTTAGGAGTAATGTGTGAGCACAAGATTTGAATCCTGGAATGGGAACGCAAAGATAATGGTATAATTGTTGTTGATAGAGTTTGTAGTTTTCCCTGGTGTTGTTAATTGAACCTCCCAAAGATGCTAGATGAAGTATCGGTTCTATGGCTTCTCTTTCTATGCAAGATTCCACGTATTGTTTTAGTGTTGCTTGGTCTAGAGATGAGGGGATGGCTGAAGCTTTTGCAATATTTGAGTTTGATTCTACGATGTTTTGGTTTAGGAAGATGAATATTCCAAAGGATAGTGAGATGACTAAGGCTATGATCATAAATGAAGTTATTTGTGCCTTCTTCATTTTTTAATCTCCCAACTTTTTCCATTAAAGATGAATTCAATCTTTTGTTTGTGCTTTAGTTGCATTGCTTCAGCTATGGCTTTAGGAATAGTAACCTTGACTTGTCCGTTTTTTGAGAAGAATACTTTTACCATTTTTTGGAGTTTAACTTGTATAGGCCTATAATTAGGTTGCTTTATAGGCCTATGCTATTTAAATGTTTTGGTGTTGGCATAATGTTTAAATAGTTGAGGAATGGTATGGAGAGTATGAAAAGTCTTTTAGTTATTGTTTTGTTGGCATGTTTGCTTGTTGTAAGTGGATGTGCAAGTTGTGGACAGCAGCAAGAGAATTGTAAATGTGATTGCCAAGGCGGAACTTGTTCTTTCAGTTGTGATGGAAGTGATGCAGGTGGATGTGGTGGCGGTCAAGGATGTAGTTGTGAAGATGCCGCTAAGAAAGGGGCAGATACTGAAGACGCTAAAAAGAGATGTGAAAGTAGGACAGCAGGTAGTCCAGAAGCTGATCCAATTCCTGCAAGTGGCTCAAGTGTCGATGAAGTAGAACCTGAGGAGCGAGAAGAAGAAGTTGTGGAAGAACCTAGTCCAGCTGGTATTACTACAGAGGGTGCTACCCAAGTAATTTAGTTTATTTTTTAATTAATTTCTTTAGAAAACCATGGATTGCAAATGCTTCTCTTCTTGTTAACAGTGCTTTAGCAAATATTCTCTTCCATGCTGTTTTTTGGGTGTCTTTCTTTTCTTTTGTGGAGAATTCTAGCTTGTTTAATACTTGAGTGAGATGTTTTTGGACTAATTGGAGATCTTGTTTGGATGCTGGAGTGATATTATCTATTGATGATTCATTTGTGGAGCTTTGGTAGAGTTCGTAGAAAAGGATTGTAGCTGCTTGGCTTAGGTTAAGCGTTTGGTATTTTGGGGAAGCAGGAATATGGCAGATAATATCTGCTTGCTGTATTTCTTCGTTTGTTAATCCGTCACCTTCTCTGCCGAATAGTAAGGCATAATCATGTTTCTTTGTTATTTTTTTTGATAGTTGGTTTGGAGTGAGGTGTGATCTTGGAAGATTATAGTCTGATCCTAATTGTGCCGTTGTTGCTATTAATAGTGGGAGACGTTTTAGGTAGGTAGGTGTTTTTACTTTCGCTTTCTTCAAGATATCTTTAGCATGCTTTGCTCTGTTTTGCGCTTCTATTGATAGGTGATCGCATTTTGGATTGATTAGGATAAGTTCAGTTAGTGCAAAGTTTTTCATTGCTCTAGCTATCGCTCCTATATTACCTGGAGTGGATGGTTCCATGAGGATTACTTTTGGCATAGATAGAATGTTAGTTGTTGGTTTATAAATATATGGCAATCTGGTCTTGTGATTTTCCCCCTCCCTACAAGGTAAGGGAGGGGGAAAATCTAGTGAGGTGAAAAAACTATTGGGCCGTGGAATTCTAGATAAATGCAACAGCAATGTTTGCTAGAATTAAGAATAGAATAGCGTATGATATGTGTTTCCACCAGAAATTGGCTTTCTTTTCTGACATGAATTGTGTGAGGGCTGTGTGGAGCATTCTACCTCCATCAATTGGTCCCATAGGGACAAGATTGAATAATCCGATACCTAAGTTAAGGACATATAGCCAGTAGAGTAATCCTAAGAACCAGATTATTGCTTCAGTTGTAAATGATCCGTACTTGGCTATGAAGTCTGGGTTCTTCTTTGTATTTTGGATGATGGAGACTCCGAGGAATGCATTTGAAGCATTATTTGGATGTGGTGAGAGTGTGATGTCGTATGATGATTCATTAGTAGTGAGTGTGATGATGTCTTGGGGTTTTTTGTCTGCAAGACCTGTGATGAAGTCGTTTACATTGAGTATTTCTTGACCATTTATTTCTGTGATTAATTTTCCTTGTTCTAATCCTGCTTCGAGTGCTGGCGATTGTGGTTCTACGACTGAGACTATTTTGATATTATCTTCGAGCATGATATTATTTGTTAGAGATGGAAGGACCCAGATAAAAAGTGCAATGATTACTAATGCTACTACAATATTTGAGAATGGTCCAGCGGCGAATATGGCTATCTGTTGTTTCTTTGGAAGTTTTGCTACCTGTTGTTCATCAGGTTCAACAAATGCTGCTGGAAGGATTGGAAGTAAGATTGCCAATGCTGCAAATCCAGAGGATTTCACTTTGACATTGTATCTTCTTGCTAATACTCCATGAGAGAACTCGTGGATTACTGCTAGGAAGAATATTGAGAGGATCCAGTAGAAAAATGGCACATAGACAGCTCCTGGAGCTTTGAATGGAAGGACTAATGCTACTCCTGCAACTGCTTCTGGTTTTGTTAAAATGTCGAATAAGTTTTTTACGAGGAAGAATGTTATTAGGAGCATTCCTAAGTATCCTATGATAATTGCTAGAGCTGCTAGAATGTCTAATAGTCTTGAGTATTTTTTTGCCCAACGATCCATTAAGTTAAGACCTAGTTTGGTCTTGATCATGATGAAGTATAAGAATGGGAAGAATATTTTTTGGACTGTGATTCTTTTTCTTTCTAGATAGAGTATAATTGAGAATACAATTATGAATGCAATTGCTGCGATAGTTTCTACTCCAGGCATTGGTGTATTTTTATGTGAGAAGTTTATATATGTATGGGTGTAGAAATGTTTTGTGAATTTAGGTAGCACCACCACTGGCACTCACAGAGTGCAGTGGTGCTAACTGCAAACTGAAAGGGTTTCAAGTTTTTATAATGGCAATAATAGAATTACTATCTTTTTCTAAGAGGTCTTATGTTGAAGTAACCGCACTTTCGGCATTTAATCTTTCCAGCTGCAACTAATAACGGTTTAGCTTTAGTAACTGTCTTACATTTAAGACAGGCATACTTGCCTACAAACAATCTCTTATGTGCTTCTGGAAATTTTGCCATGTTATCCTTTTACTTGTTTCATTACTTTGTCGTTTAATATTTCCCAATATAAAACTGTGATACCATCGGAAAGTGTTCCTTTCA
>JASMFX010000067.1 GCA_030751555.1 Candidatus Woesearchaeota archaeon
AAAACCTTGCATCTCAATTCCCATCGATTTTCTCATAATGTAGTTACAATGTAACTACTTTTATTTAATATTTTCGGTTTTTTAGTCAAAATGAGTGAAATTTTAAGAGAAATTGAGGTCAATTATCGACTATGCACATACCCTAGAGAATTTATCATTGAAGCGGGATAAAAGACGTTTTACTAGAAAAAAATGATCTATTGTTCTGCATTTAATTCTTCAACATACCTCTGAGCCTCTAAAGCAGCCTCACAACCAGACCCAGCACTTGTTATCGCTTGCCGATAAAGATAATCCTGGACATCGCCTGCAGCAAATATGCCTGCTACGTTAGTATGCCTATTCCTATCTGTTACAATATACCCCTTATCATCCAATTTGATAAGTCCTTTTAAGAAATTAGTGTTAGGAACAGCACCAATTGCAATAAACACGCCCTCCATAGCCATTTTTTGCTCTTTGTTTGTTTTATTATTGATAAGCGTAACTCCCTTCACAGTTGTGTCGCCAGTTATTTCCTTAAGCTCAGTATTCCATAGTGGTTTGATCTTCTTGCTCTTCAAAACACGATCTTGCATAATTTTTGTAGCCCTAAACTCATCCCTCCTGTGAGAGATATAGACTTCTTTTGCAAATTTTTCCAATGCAAGCGCCTCTTCCATAGCAGAATCTCCTCCACCCACTACTAATGTCTTTTTATCCTTGAAAAAAGGAGCATCGCAATTATGAACTATAAAATTCTTAGCAACATAGGTATTGTTCTTTTTTACAGCGATATTATGAACATAACCCCCATAAGATTCAGACTCAACACTAGTAACTGGCAATAGAACATAATTATTCCTTATCCATGCAAATGAATTAGAGCGTATCCTTTTTGTAAGTATATTGTGTTTTTCACCTAAAACTTGGTCCATGAGCCTAATGGAGTCTCCATTTTTTACCACCATATGATATTTGTCATGCCGAAAACTAATCTTTCGGCCATCGATAAAATGATCCTTCTTATTCAATTGATCCTTATTTCTCCGAGTTATAGATGGCAGAATACCAAAACGCAACAAAATATCTCTAAATTGATACACTAACTGACGTGAATTAGAAACTAACACATAATCTTTTTCTCGCATACATCCATCTCCTCTGTAAAACCCCTTAATAATCTCCCTTTGCTTCGCCAAGGGCAAATGGAGCATCCAATGGGGCAATTTCTTGGCAAATGATTTTTTGGAAAATAAAGATTCAAAAAAATTGCAGAGAAGATAAGAATAGGCAACCACCTTACACACATTATCCTTGATTATTAATCTTGGCTCCAATCCAAATATATTTCGAATCAAATTAGAAGCATCTTTAATATATTCTTTTTCCTTTTTTGAAAAGTAAAGTGCAAAGCTATGTTTAAAGATAGATCCCTCAGAAAGATAATAACCTACCAATCTCATGAATGATTTAGTAAGTGGAATCTTATTGGGAATCGATTTTGAAGTATGGGTTTCTGAGAGATTGTGTGCCAAGCCCTTATTGTCCACTCGGACATTGACCAAATCTGAGAGTAAAAGATTTTTAATATCCTGTGTTTTCTTAATTATGGGATAATGAACAAGATCTCCCTTTTTAAGAGCACCAGCCTTCACCCAGATTGGATTAGAAAATGAAGTATCCTTCCAATAATTAGCTCCAGATCCTCTGGCCAAAGTCGAAGACATAACAGGATGGTTTTTGGTTAAGAGAACTGGCTCAGTAAAGTACCTGGTCTTTATTTTTACAAGATCACCTTTAAATTTTCGTTTTGTAGTTCCAACAACTTCTTGAAAAGATCCGTCATGAGTTAATACCTCCTGCTTCTCCTTAATAGAAGATATGTGTTTTACAGAACTATTCCCAATAACTGCTTCGTCAGGAGGTAAACAAACAGCACAGTAAGAAACTCCTTTAGCTGAGAATTCCTCTTCACCAGGAACACCCAAGTGTCTATAAGAAGAACCTGTAGAAATAATAACAGCCAGGCTTTCTTCTTTTTTCCCATCACCATAGTTAATCTCAAAGCCTTTACTTGTCTTTTTGACCTCACTCACTTCATCATTTATCACTTCAGTACCAAACTTCTTTGCCTGCTTTTCCATTACAGAAATAAGCTCAGGACCAGTGATCCCATCAACAGAGCCAGGGTAATTCTCAACCTCAGTAGTATTCATTAGTTGGCCACCAGGAGTTTTCCCACCAATAACCAATGGATTTAAGTCAGCTCTAGCTAAGTAAAGCGCAGCTGTCCATGCAGCAGGCCCTGATCCAATGATAATTACGTTTCTCATGTTTACTTGAATAAAGACGATCTTTATAAATTTGTTGGTCGGTTATCCAATTGCCATAATTTTTCTCCCAAGTACCAGAGTAAGGGGGAGGAGAAGCAAAAAATGATGCATGCATAAATAACCAAGAGGAGATCTTAGGGTGGGGCGGGCCGTCGATACAAGGTAGTATGGTGGGTGGTATTAATCATATCCCGCAGACTGTATAAATCTTTATAAACACAGCCCAATTAGCAATGGTATGCATAAAGAAATCGAATGGCTCTACTCATTAGAATGGATGGGTTGGAAACTATCACTAGATAGAATCAGAGAAGTAATGAAAGCTCTGGGAAATCCTGAAAAAGCCTACAAGATAATCCATATTGCAGGAACCAATGGAAAAGGATCAACCGCTGCTATGCTAAACCAAATCCTTATCGAGGCAGGCCATAAAGTCGGCATGTTTACCTCTCCACACCTGGTAAAGCTTAATGAACGTTATCGAGTAAATAATCAGGATATCTCAGATGAAAAACTCTGCGAGATTATAAGAAAAATTCGAGATTTGAAGATTGAAGTAACGTGTTTTGAATTTATGACTGCAATTGCGTTTTTGTACTTTAAGGAAGTTGGAGCTGAGTATGTTGTTTTAGAGGTGGGTTTAGGAGGAACGTATGATGCAACCAATATTATCACACCAATAGCCTCAGTTATCACAACCATAGCAAATGATCATAATGATATCTTGGGAGATATTCAGGACATAACAGAAGATAAAGCAGGTGTTATAAAGGAAAACATCCCTCTGTTTACCTGTGAGAACAACCCACTAATCAAAAAAGCATGTAAAGAACAGGACGCAAAACTAGTCTTGTGTTCAAAGAGTGAATACTCACTAAATCTAAACGGCCAATTCCAGAGTAAAAACGCAGGCATTGCAATAAAAGTTGCAAGGCATTTACAGATTGATGAGCAAACAATAAAAAAGGCTCTGCAACACATAGAATGGAAAGCACGATTAGAATATCTGGATAATAATGTAATATTGGACTCTGCTCATAATCCCAACGCTATCGAAGAAGTTGCAAAATTTCTCAAAACACTAGACTATGAAAATCTCTATGTCATATTCAGCTGCCTTAAGGACAAGAATGCAGAGAAAATGCTGAAAGCCTTGCCCCCTCATAAGGAATTAATAATAACCAAGATTCACTTCCACAGGGCAATGGAACTTGGAGATATCTATAAAGCAGAGCCTGGAGTAATTATTGAGAATGTTAAGAACGCAATGGATCATGTGAAAGAGAAACTTCAACAAAATGATCTTTTGATAATATTGGGCTCTGTTTACTTGGCAGGAGAGGTACTTGAAAAACAAATAATGTAGACTGCTTCACTAACTCATTGAATAGGCTTCTAATAACCGAAAAGTTTATAAATATCTATTCTTACTAAAAGATATCTAGTTGGTGATTGAAATCCTGATCAGAGATTTACATTGGAAGGGTAAATTATTAGTATTCACTTGGCACTTTAAGGATGAGTTTGATAGGCTAAGAAAACCCATTGAATTTGTTTTAGATGTGCTCAATGAAGGAAATCATATTTTAATATCAAAGAAACAAAATAAATTCAATGTTTTTTATCCCTTTAGAGGAAAATACTTATGTTTGTCATATGTGGAACATGAGAATATCATTTTAATTCACATAAAACCCACAAGCAAAAAACTGGAGGAGAAAAGAAAATGAAAAAATTTATGAAAACCTGCCATACATGCAAAACCAATGTAAAACCGGCCAAATCAATCAAAGAAGGAGTTAGTCTAGACTGCTTAAAATGCCCTAAATGTGGTGAAGAGTACTTTACCTCAAGCGAACTCATTAAATTTGATATAAAGACAGGAAGAAGAAAATTAATCAGAAAGTTTGGCGTACTTGGGGATTCTACAGTTATGAGGTTCCCCACTCAAGTATTAAAAGAGTACAAGATTAAACCTGGAGATTATGGAGCTTTTGAAAAAAGGCCAGAAGGAATTCTTATTAAGCCAATCCACGCAAAGGAGGTAGACTAAAGAACAAGTGCGAATTCCATCATACCCTTTATATAAATTATAAATTGAGCTGTAAAAACATTTATAAACAAAATTCCCTGAATATATCCAATAATCCTGAATAGAAAATGAAAGGTATTAGTATGGAAGCTATAAACTTTTTTCAGTCACCAGAACACTTAGAGCCAAAGTGCCCTAAATGCGATATTAAGATAGAATATGATGTTTCTACTACTTTTGACAACAGAAAAGGCGCCCATGTTTGTAATAGCTGTGGGGAGATTCTTAAGTAATTTTGAGTCTATTGAGGAAATCTTCTGCCTCTAACACTATGAGCTGCATTTCTACATCATATCCCTTTTGCTTACGATTTTGTAATTCATTTGTTACATTCTTCAGAATACGATTCTTGATCTCAGTTGCGTCACTAGGTGGCCTGTCTCTAGGATTTATTTGATCCCTATATGTTGATGCTATTGCTATATCTCTGCTAATCTCTCGTTCGTAATACTTTTTTGATTCCTCTGATAGAGCAGACTGCAAAAGTACACGATGAATCACGACATTACTTGCTATCCCTATGAATCTCTTTATTGTATCGGATCTGTTTTGAGGCATTCTCAATAAGAAACTCCTCCATTTTTTTTAGTAGTACTTTTAATTTCTTCAAAAAAACAGGTTCAGCATCGGTATGAGCGAAGGTAAAAAGGTCCTCAAGTAGCTTTTTTCCAAAGATTTTTTCTGTTTCCATTCTAATAGCCTTATGGCTTAATGCTTTTCCTTCACTGAAAAGTTTTATGCTTATAATATCTCTCAGAATCTTTTTTCTTTCCTGTAATGTATATGAGTCAAAAGCTATTAATAAATTATTATTTCTTACGAGATGGGCATCCAATAGTCTAAAATTGATGGATTTCTTCTTCTTGAAAATGACACGCTTGTATGCAACATAGTGATCTATCATAAGATAAAAAAGAGGATCACGAGAGATACCCTTTTGAAAATCGTGATAAGAAATAAGAATAAGGTGGGATTCCATCCCTAATATGTTTCTAATCCGTTTTTTAATTACTTGCTTATCCACTACTTTAGGGTCCAATATCACAATATCAACATCCTCAAAACGATAACCCTTTTGGAGAAAGGAACCTGTGATGAGTATATTGCCAAAAGACGCATGTTCACTAATGATAGAAAAAATCTGATTTATGATCTCCCTCTTTAGAGGGAGGAGTTTAATGTTGTATTCCAGTAGAGTAGGTTTATCTAGTATTACCTCTAAAGGCTTGATAATCACTGATTTTCCAGGCTCAAATCCAATCCCCTCATTCTTTTTCATGTAGATCTGGTTAAACCTAGAGCCCTTGCTAATCCGCTTTATAAGAGTCCTTACCATAGTACGTACTAATAGGTACTTATATTTAAAGGTTTTGGTTTAGGTGAAAGCTCCAAGAATAGCTACCTGTCCATCTTGCATTGTAACATCCTGATTTGGCAGTGTTACTTGAACATCCTCAACACCATCTACTGTAGCTGCGGTTTCAATTGATTCTACAACAAGATCATCTCCTACCTGGAGTGTATCAAAATAAGTTTGCACATTGGATTTCATAACAGGCTTTACTTGATCATTAGTAAATCCTTGATTTAACTGATAATTAACATCCACATCAACTGCTACTTGGGTGACAAAGTTTTGATCAAATGCTTTCTCCTCACTAGTTAATCTCCTTCCAGTAGCCTTTTTGTTGAGGATAAGCTCATGTTGCCTTCTTGCATTTTCATAAGCTGCAATATCAAACTGCAACCCAGTTATGAAATCAGGAGCTGTAAACTCTTCCCCTGTAAAAGGATCAGTTGCCTTTTGAACTACAACTTGAGTCCCTCTTGGTGTTTCAACAGCTCTGTAGACAACTACTACTGGTTTGGATTTTTCTTTTGATTTTTCCACAGGTTCTTCTTCGGGAAATGGTCCTTTGAAAACCATTGCTTTTCTTTCCTTTGGTAGTATAACCTCTGGTTGATAATCTCCAGACTCTCTAAGTAGATCTGCATTCAGTAAATCACCATTTGGATCAAAAGGTTCTAAATCAACAACTGCTACAGCCCTTTCAGGAGGAGGCTTTTGTCCCCCATCGTTTACATCAGTAGATGGTCTATTTCTATTCACTATCACCTTAACATCTGAAACTTTATTTTCACCTCTTGTTTGTACCCATACTAAATAAATAAGACCTCCACCTGCCAAAAGCATAACAGCCACACGCGCAAATTGTCTCCTTTTACTCATTTTGGTTACTACTTCTTGAGCCCTACGCCCTGCAGCAGCAGCACTCTGAGATACAGGACCTACTTCAGGAGCCCTTGGTGTAAAATCATCAATGCCTGTTAATTGCTCGATGTTTTTTTGCATATCTCCTAGTCGATCAAGATCATTTTGTAAGGCGATTTTCTGAGCGTTTAAATCATCAATGTGCATAATTCTATGGGGGCGGACAGGTTTTGCATCAGCAATTGTCTCAAATCTGAGATCCTTGCCAGGGTATGGAATTAGTTCAGCACCATCATCAAGACCCTTAGCAATAACATTGCCATTACTATCCAAAACCGTTCCTTCAATTTCATAATCACCTCTTGGCATCCCACCAGTTCTACGATTTTTATATTCAGTAGGATCAATGTAGATTGTTTTATCTCCTTTTTTAGCAATAATAAACAAATGCTCCTCACCCCCAACTTCACCACTCATCATTCTTGGTTCAGTGATACCAACCCTTGCTAATTCATCAGCATTATCAACCATTGCACGATGTGTTAAGGGACAAAGATCATGACAATCTCCTTCCAAAGGGTTTAAGGATCTTGATGGTGCATGAATATTATCTGCTTGGCTATTTACAGTGAATTCATCAGTAGTACGATGTAAAATCTTTTCCAAAGCAGTTTCAGGAGTATCCCCTGGAACCAGATCATCTCCAACTTGACGAATAACACGCTCAGCAGCCTCTTGGTGCTCACCATAGTCCATTCGAACAATCTCAGTCTGACCAGTGTCTTGATTCTTGTAGATAATAAACAAATCATCTCCATTCTGATCTCCAGCGTCAGAAACTACTTTATAACGCTTTTTTTGTACAAGATGCACATCCCCTACATTCCCAGTCTTGTGGTCTATGATTTCTGTACCCTTAGGCTTCTTCTTTTTTGCTGCCTTAATTTCGCCATCCAACTCCACTCGCCTTTTATTTTTAGCCTTTATCGCTTCTTGAGTATTAATCCCTTCAGCCAATAGCTTTCTATCAATTGCATCTTTTTTTACGTTAGATTTTGAAAGCCCATTAGAAAGTTCTTCTACCTGGCTTGCAAAATCAGGATCATCTGGAACAGAAACCCTACCCTTTATAATAGCGTCTGCATCAGCTTGGCAAACACCCCCACAAGCATTATTTGGAAGTGCCTTTTCCCAATCATTTAACAAATTTTCAGTTTCAGCGTTATCTCCTAAAACCTCTTTTACTCTGTCTTTATACTCACCTCTCCGCCCCAATTCAAAATCATTTACATCTGTCCGCCCATTCTTAGAAGCTAATTCAATCTCCAACTCTTTTTGTCGGGCAGTAATGAAATCTTC
>JASMFX010000068.1 GCA_030751555.1 Candidatus Woesearchaeota archaeon
ATCACAGAAATAGACTCCTTCAACCCAGGTAAGCCCTGCAAGAGTATTCGGTACGTAGAATGAGAATCCACCATTCGGGTATACATGACTATTCCAATGCTGTTCACCAGGATTGAAAATAGCAAAATCTTCATCACGACCATTTGCAACTGCTTTTGTTAGGCTAGAGAAGCAATTACCTGAGGGTAATCCATTATCACAGTTTGATGCTATCCAATCTGTGACATGAGGGCCTGGTGTTTTTTGATGGTTTGCGTTATGAAAGGTGCATTTTGTAATGCGCTTGATTGTTTTTCCTGCTATGTCAAGACTGCCATCGATTTTTGTGCCTCCAGCCACATGGAGGGCTGTCTGTCCAGTAGGGGGGCTTGTGCCTATCCCCACTGTGGTGCTTATCTCCAGTGATGTAAATGGTTGCAAGATTTCTAATGTGGTATGACTCTGGCTTCCCTGTGCATATACTAGAATACTGAAAGCAAAGACTATGAGAATAATTAACCCTGAATAGAGTGATTTTGTGCTAATATGCATTTGATTACAGTATGAATCTTTTATTTTTATGTATATAAGCTTTTCTAAGGGATCACTTCAACTCATTTCAAAGCTTACTTCTGGGTATTTATATATGGCTTACTTTCCATAATTTATGAATACTGGAGGTAAAAAAATGATAAAAAAAATTATGAGTTTAATGCTGATGCTTTTGATAGCATTGCCTATTGGAGCTTTGGCACAGGTACAAAAAGGTATGCCTATTATGGCGTGTCCTGTAGATGGACAGGGGAATGTAATTGAGCCATGTCCATTCCCACAGCCTGCAATTGATGTTGTTTTTGTTATTGATTCAACTGGAAGTATGCAGGATGAGATTAGACAGGTAAAGACACATATTAAGAAGATTGTAAAAGAAGTGGAGTCTGGTTATCCAAGACCAGACTTGAGGATTGGGATTGTAACTTATAGGGATCATGCACCTGAGGAGTATGGTTATGTTACTCAATATCTTGATCTTACAAGCGATATTGATAGGGCTTTGAATTTTTTAGGTAATATAGATGCTCAAGGTGGTGGAGATCATCCTGAAGCTGTTGCAGATGGATTATATGATGCTATCCATAGTATGAATTGGAGAGATTATTCAATACAGTCTGTTCCAGCTTATGAAACTCAGAAGCTGATCTTCTTAATAGGAGATGCTGCTCCCCATGGAGTAGGTTCTTCAGATAGCAGCTTTGAGCAGGGTTGTCCAGATGGGCATAACTACAAAGAATCTATTGAAGAGGCTCAAATTAGGGGTATCAGAATTTTCACTGTTAGTGGTTCAGGAATGGATTATCCTGGTGTAAGAGTATGGCAAGACATTGCTGAGGAAACTGGTGGTTCTTATTTTGAGCTGAGCTATCAAAGGGTTGATGTTGATCAGTATTACAAATCTGAGGGTTTGCCTGCTTCCTATGCTGAAGAGGCTAGATCTGATGCTGATTATGACAGATCAAGTAACACTATCTTAGTCAATCCATTCGCAAGTTTTGGATCTGCTAAGATGATGGCAGCTGCTGAGAGTGCGGGTGTTAGCTATGATGATCCAGTAGAGGACGAGCCAGAGGTGGAAGATTCACTTCCAGAGGACCCAGAGGATGGATGGCTTAGTCCAATTACTGGTGGTGTTACTGGTGGTTCGACAGCTTCAGTACCTAGCAACTCTCTAGTGAATTTTTTTAAAACAATTTTCACTAGGATTGCCTTTTGGAATAGGTAGATTTATATAATTTTTTTTCTTTTCTTTTTTTTATGAAAGTCATTGCTATAACTGGTACCCCTGGAACAGGGAAAACAACGTTTGCAAAGAAGTTGGCAAAGCAATTGGGGTTTGAGTATGTTGATGTTAATGCTTTGATAGAGAAGCAGAAACTTCATGAAGGCATGGACAAGCAAAGGGATACTAAAATTGTGGATACTGATAAACTCAATACTGTCTTAGGGGATAGTTTTGAGAGGGCTAAAAAGAAGAAAGGTATTATTATTGATTCTCATCTTAGCCATTATTTGCCTGCAAAAAAGGTTGCTATGTGTATTGTATGCAAGTGTGAGTTGTTGCAGTTAAAGAAACGATTAGTTGCTAAGGGCTTTTCTCAGACTAAGGTTGCTGAGAATATGGATGCTGAGATATTTGATGTTTGCTATAATGAGGCTAAGGAAGGCGGGCATAAGCCCGTAACCTACGATAGCACAAAAAAGTAGGCTTAACCTGGCCAGGGTTCAGCTACTAATTCTTCTAACACATCACTGGGAAGTGCTTCTTGGATTCTCTGCATCTCATCTCTGGTAATCTGTTTGACTTGATTATCCACCACCACTATTTGTGGTGACGTGGGCTCTTTGGCTGCCCATGGGCTGGTGGAAGGTGCCCATTTCTTTGTACGGGTTTCTACTCCTTGAGTAGGTCTCATAATTCCGATTCTCTCATAATTCGCAGTAACCCTCCCATAAAGTTGAGAATCTGGATCGGTTCTCAAGGCAGTTGGCACTAATTTTCCTGGGTTTAGGGTAACTGTTGTTTCTGGAGTCCAGATTAGAGAGCCTCTTCCAGGACAGATCTTTGGGATAGCATATGCATGTCCTCCTGCTGTTTCTACTGCAGCTATCTCCATGATATTCATTGACTGATTTACGGAGTCACTCCCATGCAATATTGCAATGTAGTGCTTTGGTTTTAAGGCTCCTATTACTGCTGGAGACCTCTCGCTAATTTGATTATATAGTCTTATCATTTTTATACCTCCAAATATGTTGTTGTATTAAGAATTTTAGCTGTTGATTATTTCTTAGCTCAAGAGGTTTTTCAGACCAAAGCATAGTAAAGGGTTTTCAGCAGCCTAGAAGCTACTAAAAGAGAAATGGAAATCCATACTTGATGTATGCGCTCATAATTTTAGTAGAATGGAAGTTGTATTTAAGGTTTATGCATCATCCCATGGCCACGTCAAGGAAAAGCATAATACAGAATCCTACTAATACACTTAATGTTACTCCTCTTGTTTCCTCTGCTTTATGTGACTCTGGGATTATTTCTCCTGCAATTACAAAGAGCATTGCTCCTGCTGCAAATGCAAGGCCCCACGGCAAAATGGGTTTGAAGGTAGATACAATTCCAGCCCCTAGTAATCCTCCGACGGGCTCAACAATTCCAGACAAGAGGCCTATTAGAAATGCTTTTTTCTTTGTATATTTATGTGCTACTAATGAGAGGGCAACTACAAGGCCTTCAGGGATATTTTGCAAGCCAATTGCAACTGCAAGTATTATTCCATTCAATAGGTCTCCACCTCCTACTCCTACCCCTACTGCTAACCCTTCTGGAAAATTGTGGAGAGTAATAGCAATAATGAATATCCATACTCTTCTTAAAGACATGATGTTCTTAGGATCACGTCCTTTGACAAAAAATTCATGGGGGATATATTTATCAGTGACTAGTATTGCTAAGCCTCCAAGAAGCATTCCTACAACAATGATTAATGCTCCCTTTACTCCTCCTCCTGCACTTTCAAGTCCTGGCACTATCAAGGAGAATGAGGTAGCAGCTAGCATGACTCCTGCTCCAAATCCAAGATACATATCAGGATGTTTTATCTTTCCTTTCTTTACAACTAAAACAACTAACGCTCCTAGACCTGTAGCCAAGCCTGCTAATAGGCTTAGGATAAATCCTACTAACCATAATGGATAATTACTTAATAATGCTACAATGGATTCCATGTTATGTTCTTTCTTTTATTTTCCTTTTAATATGTTTCTATTATGGTGTTTTTGTTATTCTAGGGATTTAACCTCAATATTAAGGTATTTGTTCGTTTATGCAGCAATAAAGAACTCCTTGTATGTATAGTTATGCGGCTTATAGGAGAATTCATAATCTTCTTTTAGTACCAGGGGATCTGTATTTCCAAAACGCTGCGTGATGATTGACTGGATGCTTCCTCTATTGGAATGGATCGCTTCCCGTACAGGGATGAGCAGATGGTCATATTTCAGTTTCTTTACCATAATTTTGCCAAATTGGATAATTTTGTCAAATATTTGAGAAGGTGCAACCTCACTCAGGATGGAGGATGAAGGGTTGATTGATGCAATCAAGTACTTCTTGTCATCTTCTTTGATGGTTCTGAAGATGGCACCGCCGTGAGCGTCCCGCTCTGGATCAAAGATGATTAATTGCCAAAAATCTTCCTGGTTCCAAAGTTTGTCATCTGGAGCTACACAGACTCCCATACTGTACATTGCAACGCAATGAGCCTTGTGTTTGGATAATACCAGTGTGTATTTCTTACCTCCTCCTACACGCGCTTCCTTCTTAAATTCGTATTTTCCGATCTCAGACTGCATAGTCTTATATTCATCCCCATATATGGATTCAAATAATACTCTTACTAAATCTTTTTCGACAACGCTTGGCTGTTGTGTTCCGAGCCAATTTAGGATTTCTTCTTGGGTCATTTCAAGTAGTGGCGTTGTGTCTTCTACATTGAATCCATTGCGGAGCAAAATCTTATTCAAGACATCCTTGCTTTTTTCTATATCCAGTTTTCGATTATTGACAATTCCGAATAATTGTTTCGCTAATCCTCGAGGATTATGCTTCTTTCTCAATATGGTGTTCTGACATTGCAAGAACCTAGAGGGATCTTGTTCAAGCGAGTAGGAGAGGATCTTATAGATCCAATCATTAGCCATACGATCGCCAATGAACTCTTTGTATTTCATTAGTGTGTTATATTCTGATCGAAAATCCGGCAGGCTCTCTCCATTGTTGACAGAGTGTTGATAGATCCACTTTATGAAATACTCTCTCTGATCATGGATTGATCCATTTTGAAAATCATCTAAAAGTTTAAATCCCAAGGCAGAGACATCGAATTCTTGTTTTTCTTTGACTTCTCTGGCTGTTTTAATGATTAACTGCCATGCTTCGTCCTGAACCGGGTCCTCTTTATTCTGCAGCTGCCAAGATCCTTTGGAAAGTTTAATATTCAATGGTTTTTGAAGGGATTCAGGTATAGAACCTTGCTGATCCTCCCTGTCCTTATAGGTTTTGATGTAATTTTCTTTGGGGACGGTCATGTCATTGCAGGCAAATACATAATACAATGTGGAGTAGAAAATATTTTCTTCGTATTCTTTTGTTAATATGCCTGTGTATAATTCTTTTTTCAACTGACGGACATCTCTAAACAATTCTCCAGATTTTCTTTTACGTTCATCTTCTCCATTATTCATATGAAGATCTTTGTATTCTACATATAATTCAACATAGTATGCTGGAGCCTCTTTCATAAAGGCTTTGATGATTTCTCCATCCGTAGAAATCGGTATGGGCATAACTCGTTTTTCAATTCCTGCTATGACTACATCTTTCAAAAAAACATTAGCTTTAGTTTTCAGGTATTTGCAGATTTCCGTAATTAGAGTTAAATCTTCTAACCCTTTAATTCCCTGTAAATTCCAAGTATGTCTGACACTATCAATTACAAGAAATGCTGCGACTTTCTGAATTTTAGCAATAGGAATGATAAATGTTGAAAATAGCGTCAATCCAAAGAAATCAAACATGTCTTTTAAGTTTTCAATACTCATCATAGTATCTGCTTCAACTCCCTGGATGTGCTTAACAAGTTCCAGCAATTGATCCCCTAATTCATCAAACTCCCTTTCTGAGTTGACCAGTGAAATTAATGGTTCCAATCCGTGGGTTATTACATCTTCCCAAGACTCTGTTGTTTCCATGATCTCGATGTACTTGTTGACGCAGAGTTCAAAGCCCAAGTTCGGGATGATTTTGACGCATCCATCTATGTAGGAAAGTAGGTTTTCTCTATGCTCAATGGGAGATTCCAGAATTACATTAATGCCTTCTACAAAGTTTTCCCATCCAATATTTGGCAGCAGAGGTGCTAATCCTTTGAGAGCAATCAATAACTGTTGGGTACTTCGGTCAGCAACTTTTACCCAATTGAGAATTTGGGGCCACCTCTCCTGTGAGATCACTCCACCGGTTTTTAATCGAGGTAGGTATTCTTGACCAAGTCTCAAGTGGATTTTTGCAGGGCACCTGTCCAGTATCATAACGATGCCAGGCCAATAGAAGGGAATTAAGAGGTCCTTTGATTTCAAACAGGGAAAAATTTCCATGTCAAAAATACGGCTGGACTCTGCGTCCAAAATACCTGATTCAACGAGATAGATGGCACTATCAATGCATTGCATGTTGAAAAGTTCGAATTTCCTCAACATGGGAATCGTGTGATTGTATAATTCGTCTACTTCATCGATGTGTATTCCAGCAAACAACAAGTCCATCATATAGTCATAGCCAATTTCAGGAATACATTTTACGAATGAGGGGAAATAGCTGCCAAGGATGAAAAGCATTTCCTTCATGGGTAGATTCGTAAATCTATCCATACCGGTTATAATCTTTTTCCAACCTATGATAGGTATCTCGTCTTTGAGGGGTTCCAAGTAATAGTCCAACAATACTTTGGCTTTCTGTCCAGTTTTCACAATGATTCTTACTAGATACGGCCAATTCTCTTCAGTGAGTAAGTTTGTTCTAATTAATTTTGGAAGTGTGTACTTAAATAGTTCTCGGGTATCCATTCTGGGGATCTCAGTAATTTTTATTAAATCGCCAGGATGGTGAGATAGTAGTTTCGCAGCCTCTTGAAATTCGTGGATTTTGAACTTGTACCTCAACAAAATCACCATCCCTACTCCATATTCCTCATACGCTTTGATGTCGTCAACTAATTTTTTAAGATAGGCATCAAGCTTTTCAGTTTCTTTAGGGGGATAGGTCCTTAGTTCTTGTTGGTTTTCATAGTGGCCGTGGTAGGCGCTCAGGGCTTTTTCTAAGAAGGCTAGCCAGGCATTCAATGCCTCAGAGGTAAAGTTATGCTCATCTCGGAGTTCTTTGAGATCAACTATTAAGGCGGCAACATTCTCGACTCTTTTATCATACCACCATCCCATTCCATAATGATCCAAGATATGTTCTTCTATGTCAATCCTGATTATCTTTAAACTTCTATGAATTTTCTTAAGTCTCTCTGGTTCCATTTTATTCCAAAAACTCAACCTCATCTACAACGCCATCAGCGTCTTTATCTATGCCTTCTACTATTTTGGCAAAGACTTTTGGGTTGTTATTATTTCCTTTGATTATTTCTTTAAAGTGTTTCAGAAAGGCAATAATAACTGATCTTGTTCCTGCATACCTTTTTCCAGCTATGAGTAAAATGTATTTCTTAGGATTAAAGGGATTCTTGGTTTTTATGATGATTCCAATCTCATCTGAGTGATAGTCTTTATTGCTGATTGTGGAATGGATCATCCAGTTTTCTTTCTTAACGAAATTAATCGGTAGTTTAGAGTTGATTTTTTCTGTTACAGTGTTGACGACTGGACCGCCGATAAGGATTATATTATTTTGGAGATCTTCTTGATGAGTTTCTGTGTCGAGCTTGACATTAAGCTGGGGAATGTAATTAAGGTACGATCCTAGAAATAAAGCAAGGTCAATTCCATAAAATCCATCTCTTGATCTGGCTTTTTCAGGGCCGTGAGGATCAGGAGAGCCTACAATAATGGTAGCGTTGAGTTGGCCATCTTCTATAAACGGCTCTAGGAAAGCTTTTTCTTCTTTTTTTGGTTCGGTGATGTGTTGAGATGTTTGGAATTCTTTGAATTTTATGATAAAAGCAGGTTGTTTGAGTTTGTAATAGTGGGCAGGTGTGCCTCCAATGATCTTTGTTTCTGTTTGTTCTATGATATTTGCCTTTTCTAGCTTTCTGATGTGATAGTAAATTTTTTGTTCATGGACTTGGAGGGTTTTTGCTATTTGTTTTGGGTAGGCTGGTTTTTCAGATAATGATTTTAGTATGGATTGGGCAAGTTTTGAGGAGAGAGATTTAGCTTGATGAGGGGAAAGCTCTTTTGCAGGGAGTGATTGATTGTTTTCTACTACAAACATTTGGATATTATAAATATATTTTTAGTACTATTAAAAATACTTTAATAACATTTATATATAAGCCTTTTGGTATAGAATAGCTTATGAAGCCAAAAATCGTGTGTTTAGGTGGTGGAACAGGCCAGGCAGCTATCTTAGAGGGTTTAAAGAGCTCTGAATGCCATTTGACAGGTATTGTAGGTGTAACTGATAATGGAGGGTATTCTGGGAAGATAAGAGAAGCAATGGATATTCCTCAAGTAAGTGATTCTAGAAGTGTGTTGTCTAGTGTTGCTGATGATAATCTAGCAATAACCAAATTGATGAAATATAGGTTTACTGAAGGCGAACTTTCTGGTGTGAGTTTAGGAAGCTTGTTGTTGGCAGCTTTGACAAGAATGGAAGGAGATTTTGGTAAGGCGCTTGAGAAGATGGCAAAACTTGTAGATGCAAAAGCAAAGGTATTGCCAGTGACTAACCAAAGCACACAGATATGTGCTGAGTTATTGGATGGCAAAAAAATTGAAGGGGAATGGTCAATCATAAAAGAATCAAAGTCAAAGGTTAAAAGGCTTTATTTGATGGATAAGGCAAAGCCAGCAAAAGGTGTTTTGGAAGCACTAAAAGGAGCTGATATGATTGTGATAAGTCCGGGATCATTAAGGACAGGCATAATACCTATATTACTGGTTGAAGGGGTTGCTGATACGATCAAGAAGTCCAAGGCAAAGAAAGTATTTCTATGCAATATAATGACGCATCCTGGCCAAACGGATTATTTTACAGTGTCAACCCATCTAGAGGAGATAAAAAAATATTGCAATTGTAAATTTGATTATGTTCTTGTAAATTCAGGGAAGCCTTCTGATGATCTGTTGAAAGTGTATGAAAAAGATAATGCTATGCCTGTTGTGATTGATGCTGTAAAAGAAAAAACAACTGTTATAATAGACAATTTTGTAGCTTTACTTGATCATACTCAGCTGATGCAAGTGAAGAGGGCATCAGGAAAAGACTTCTTTGAATGGCCTCATCTGATAAGGCATGACTCAAAGAAAGTTGCAAAGATATTGATGGAGCTGGTAAAATGAAGGCAGTACTAGTAGCGGCAGGATCTGGGACAAGGATAAAGCCTTATTCACTTACTAAGTCTAAAGTGTTGACAAAGTTTTTAGGCAAGGAATTGTTATTCTATCACATTGACGAATTTGTTGAGGTAGGGATAAAGGATATTGTTATAATTTGTAATAGGGATAATATAGATGAGATAAGGAAAGAGACAAAGAAGAAGTACAAAAAAGTGAAGGTAAGCTTTGTACAGCAAGATATGCAATTGGGACCAGCGCATGCTATATACTGTGCAAAAAATCTGTTAAAGGATGATGATTTTTTTGTTTTCAAATTTGCTGATAGTATCCACGAGAAAGAGCTGATAGGAGAGTTGCTAAAGTGTTTTGAAAAAGGTGATTGTGATGGAGCAATAACTTTGAGGCATGTTAAGGACACAAGAAGGTATGGGATAGCAAGGTTGGAAGGTGACAAGGTTGTAGAGGTTATTGAAAAGCCAGAGAAAAATCCTCCTTCTGATCTTGGTCTAGTAGGATTGGCTATTTTAAAGACAAAGGTGTTTTTTGATGGTATTGAAAAAGAGAACTTATATTTAGGAAAGAAAGAACTGCCCCTTCCAGAGTATATACTGCAAGAAGGTGGAAATCTGAATTATTGGGTTTTCAAGGGAAAAAGAGCAGATGTTGGAAAGCCATGGGATATACTTTTTACTAATAAACTCTTGCTCAAAAGATTTGGGAGTAGAAAGGAGAGTAGGAAAATAGCAAGAAGTGCAAAGATTGGAAAGAACTGCTATATCGGGAAAAAAGCAGTGATTGAAAAAAATGTAGTTATTAAAAATTATGCCAGTGTTGAAGGGAAGGTTGGTGAGGGAAGTGTTATTGATGGATCAGTTATTATGGAAAGCAGTGTTATTGGAGCGAATTGTCGGATAAGCTCGAGCGTTATTGGTAAGAATAATATTATTGGTAATGGGTGTAAAACAAAAACCAATGCAACTAAAGTATTCATCAAGGATCATTATGAAGAGCCTCCTGTCAAAAAGTTAGGACTTTTTACTGGGGACAATGTCAGGCTTATGGATGATATCAAATCTGAGGGTGGGAAAATTGTCTATCCTCATAAAACCATCAAGACTGCATTAGATAGGGATTATTTAGTTAGGGCTGTTATTTTTGATGCAGACAATACTCTTTATAACACCAGACAGGTTGCTCCAAAGGCAGATATGGCTGCTATGGATTTTTTTGCTAAACAAGGCAAGCTCAAGCCGAAAGAGCTTTACACATTTTGGAAGGAAACAATTGTGAAACCTCTTCTAACTGAGACAGATCCTCACAAGCGTCATAGAAGATACTCATATGAATTATTAGCTAAAGAGTATAAGCTCAAGAATAGTGAAGCTGCTTTTCAGTGCGCTCTCTCTAATTTGCTTAGACACATTGCACTCTTCCCCAACGTGGGGCAAATATTATCTAAACTTAAAGGATATACTTTAGCCATCATTAGTGAGGATCCAAGCGATGTTTTAATACCCAAGATCAAAAGACTTGGGATTGACAAACATTTCCAGTTAATCTTAACATCAGACAGTGTTGGCAAGATGAAGCCTTGCAAGGAATATATTGATATTGCAATGAAGGCTCTTTGGATGTGTCCTTATGAGTGTGTTTTTATTGGTGATTCATATGAAAAGGATTTGGCAATACCTCAGGAATTAGGTGCTAAAACTATTATCCTTGGTGAAAAAGGAAAAATCAATTATGCAATTAAGGATTTTAAGGAGATATTGGAAATTTTGGAGGAAATGTAGATGTGTGGCATAATTGGTGTAAAGACGAGTAACAATAATGTGGGAGAAATTCTTGTAGATGGTCTTAAGAAACTAGAATATAGAGGATATGATTCAGCAGGACTTGCGGTTATAAAAGAAGGTACTATTCAGGTTAAAAAAGATGTTGGTAGGATAGTAGCAGTCAATAAGAAACTAAAACTTACTAAAGTAACTGGTAATATTGGACTAGGGCATACTAGATGGTCGACTTGTGGTAAAGTGACAAAAGAAAACGCTCATCCCCATACGAGCTGTGATGGGAAAATTGCTGTTGTTCATAACGGAATTATTGAAAATTACCGGATCCTTAAGGAACTTCTTATTAAAAAGGGTCACAAATTCACTTCGCAAACAGATTCTGAGGTTATTGCTCATCTTATTGAAGAGGCATTAAAAAAAGAAAAGAATTTCAAGAAAGCAGCATTAATTGCAATACAACAATTAAAGGGAATGTATGCAATCGTGATAATAAAAAATGATACTGATGAGATGATCGGTGTAAGAAGAGGATCTCCATTACTTGTTGGTATGGGAAAAAATGAGTTCTTTTTAAGCTCTGATGTTAATTCGTTTTTGTCGTATACCAATAAAGTAGTTATCTTAGATGATAATGAGATGGTAAGTATAACTGATAAGGTGGTTATAGAAAACATTGTCGAGAACAGGAAGGTAGATTATCAAGTGCAAAAATTTGATGTAAAAGGGATTAAAGCTGAACTTGGAAAGTATCAGCACTTTATGCTTAAGGAGATTTATGAACAGTCTACAACATTGAAGCATACTTTCACAAAGATAAGCAAGCAATTGAAGAAGTTAAGATTAAAACCTTTTAACAGGGTTGTAACTGTTTGCTGTGGTACTGCGTATTATGCAACTCTTACAGGAAGTTATTTTTTTGAGCGGTTTTTGCGATTGCCTGTGGATGTGCAATATGCATCTGAGTTTCGGTACAGGAATCCTGTTGTGGATGAAAAAACACTAGTGATTGCGGTTTCTCAATCAGGTGAGACTGCAGATACTTTGGAAGCTGTAAGAGAGGCAAAGAAAAAGGGAGCTTTTATAGTTTCAATTTGCAATGTTTCTCATAGCACCTTGGTTCGGGAGTCTGATTTTACTTTGCATACTCAAGCTGGGACTGAGATTGGTGTTGCATCTACTAAAGCATTTACAAGTCAGTTGCTTACGTTACTGCTTTTTGCAATTCACTTTGCTAAGCATCGTCAGGAATTGTCAGCTGATGAAATTAAAGTTTATAATAAGGAGATTAATCAATTGCCTTCACTTGTTGAGAAGGTTTTGAAAAAATATGATGATCTTATGAAGATTGCGGAAAAATACTCTCAGTATCACAACTTTCTGTTTTTGGGAAGGGGTTTTTTATATCCTATTGCACTGGAAGGTGCATTAAAGCTGAAAGAGATTTCCTATATTCATGCTGAAGGACAGTGTGCAGCAGAGCTCAAGCATGGTCCGATTGCGCTTATTGATAAGGATATGCCTTGTGTGTTTTTGGCTCTCAAGGATAAGCTTTATGATAAAGTGTTAATCAATATGGAAGAGGTTAGATTGAGAGGTGGCAAGATTATTGCTATTGCTACTGAGGGAGATAAAGACATAAAGAAACTAGCAGATGATGTTATCTACTTGCCTAAGGTATCAGATGAGGTAAGTCCGATTGTGGCGATACTACCTCTTCAAATACTTGCTTATCAGATTGCTCTGCGTCGTGGTTGCGATATTGATAAGCCAAGGAATCTAGCAAAGGTGGTGACTGTAGAATGAAAGCCAGGAAAGCAACTAAAAAGGATGCAGCAGGAGTTGCAAAGGTATTGATTGATGCTTATAATATTGATACCCTCAAAGAGGGGAAAGAGGCTTTCTTGACCTGGTTGGATGAGAATCAGGAGTTCATTGTTGTTGAGGACGCAGGAGAGATTGCAGGGATTGCATCATGGACTATACATGATCTGCCAAAACATGAGTTAGCTGAGTTGAATAAGATTGCTGTTTTGAAAAAGTTTAAGGGAAAAGGTCATGCTAGGACTTTATTTGAAGAGATTGTTAAGGAGATTAAGAAGTTTTACAAGTCTAAGGGGTTTAATCTTCGGAAGTTGTATTTATTGACTCATAAGTCCAATGGTCGTGCCAGGCACTTCTATGAGAAGTTAGGTTTTATTTATGAAACTGAATTAGTTGATCATTATTATCATGGTGAGAATGAGTGCGTTTATAGTGTGTTTTTTAGGTAATTCTTGTTATGTTCTCGAGCGTTAATGAGGATATTGATTAGTTCTAAAGGAAATTCCTCCCCAATAAATTACGTGCACATTTTAACGAAAAATTTAAATAGTAGTGTGCCCATACATCCTCTATGACATACGTTGAGACCATTAAAAGAGGAAATAAAAAATATTACTATCTTACAAAAAACATTAGAGTTGGTACTAACAAATGGAAGAAGATTAGAGTTTACATTGGAGATAAAAAACCAACAAAGGCAGATGTTAGGAAGTACGCCCAAGAGATTGAAAAAAGAGCAGAGAAAGAAGGTTTAACAAAATCTGAGTATTCTTATTTGTCAAATGAAGATGCAGAGATACTTCAAGATTTGAAAGAAGGTTATAAAACATGGTTACGAAAGACTCCTGAAAGTCTAAGAAAGAATCTTTATGATGATTTTGTAATTAGATTTACATACAATACTAATGCTATTGAAGGTAATAGGCTTACCCTAAGACAAACTGCTCTTATTCTCAAAGATAAAGTAATTCCTTCAGGAGTACGAGCATCTGACTATCATGAAGCTGTGAATGGGAAGGAATGTTTAGAATTCCTAAAATCATACAAAGGCGAATTAAACAGCACATTGTTAGAGAAAGTAAATGGAATTTTAACAAAGCATACAGATGTTGTTTATGGCGGGAGAATACGATTTTTTGATGTTAAAATTGAAGGTTCAAAACATGTTCCCCCTCTAAATGAAGAAGTAAAGAAACATTTATTGAATATGTATAAATGGTATGGTGCAAATAAGAATAAATTGCACACTTTTGTATTAGCAACAATGATCCATGTAAGGATTACATGGATTCATCCGTTTGAGGATGGTAATGGTAGGACGGCTCGTGCTATAATGAATTGGCTTCTTATGAAAAAGGGGTATCCAATGTTTTTTATTCCATTTGACAAGAGAGAAGAATATTACATGAATTTAGAGGAAGCTGATAAAGGGAATCATAAGAAATATGTTTCTCACATGTTAAGGTTAATTATTGATCAAGTAAGAAGTTATGGGCACAAAAAGAAGAAAGAATAGTTTGTATGGGCACAAATTCACCATTGGCATTAACCAAAAATTAATGTGGGGATTTAATTCATCTTTTAGCAAGAGCCCACATAACATCAAAATACTTTCTGAAGGAATTTGCAACAGTGTTGTCACGAATCAAAATGACCATGGGTTTTTTTCTTAGAATGACAATCATAGTCTTATCTTTCCAAATGTTAATTTCAGCGGGAGTTGTATGTTGCATATGTCTTATTTCGTTCAATTTTGGTCGTTTTAATGTCTCTTGAATATTCCCTCTAGCTGATTCATTAAAAATAATCTTCTGTTTGATTCTTGTTTTCGCTAATGCAATAGCATGCCTATTAAAGAAATTTCTTACTTTCTCCTCATCTTCCCCTTTGCTTGCGCCGAACACATAATTTTTATCTCCTTTCTTAAGTGTTTTTCTCATCATGCCATACACTGTTTCCATCCCTTTCCAACCACGAAATATTTCTGCCTCGGTTTCATCTCCAACTAATTGTTGTTTTAGTTTCAGATCAGGGAGGATATCTTTAATATTATTTTCCTGGGAATCGATCTTTCTTTTTTTCTCCTGCATGAAATCTAGCAGCCTATCTGGATTAACAGCCTTGAAGTGTTTGGTATTGGCCTCAATTATATGGCTGACCAATCCTTTCTCAGCCAAACGTTCTAGGGCATCATACACTTTAGAGGTGTGGATGCCTGTTTTCTTGATAATCTTACCAGTACTGGTTAATCCTACTTCAAGAAGAGCTAGGTATACTTTTACCTCATTCTTGGTTAAGCCAATAGTTTCAAGCGTTGTTTCTATTTCCATTTTGCTTAATTAACCTTTTTCCTACTTAAATCTTTCTATTCTTCCTCCTGAGGGGAGGAATAACTATTAAATACTTGCTTGTCGCTACTAAGTAATTATGACAAGCACTAGGAGAAAATTCCTTAAGAGATTGGGATTAGCAATGGGGAGTACTTTGGTAGCTGGTGCAATAACTGAAGGAACTATTCGTACTCTGGTTCAGCAAGAAAGTAGCGTAAATCCATTCCGTCATAACCCTATTATTGCGGCTCAAACAAGTGAAGAGGTTTTTTTCCCGGATACTTGGTTGGGACATCGTATGGCTCCAGAGTATGCTCACTTATTTAGCAAAGATTATGATTCGTTAAGGACTGCAGAAGCAAGAGAACATCCTTCGGAAGTTCCTTACCAGTTGATTGGTAAAGGAAAAATACAGCCTCTTAATGAGGTGTTGTCAAATCTCGATAGAAAGAAGAAAATTATATTGAATCTTGGAGATAGTTCAACATCTGGTTGGGACAGTGATGCTGTTACAAGAAACAGAATTTTAAGAAATGAAATAGGAAGAGTTCACCCCATTGGATTGGATAGTCCTTTTTTCCAATATCCTACTTATTCTGATATTTTGGGCGAACAGGAGGGAGTTGAATCAATAAATGCAGGAGTTCCGGGATATGCAAGCCTACAAGGAGCTCGATATTTAGATAAGTTGTTAAGTGAATTGACAAAAAAAGATATTAAGGTAGATTATGTAACTATTTATTTTGGTAATAATGACGGTGTGTGTAACGGAAACGTTGAAGATAAGTATGTCATACCAGCAGAAACATTCGAAATTGCAACTTTTGGGTTTCTAAAATCAAGAATGCAAGGATTTAGTATTGTTCCACGGACAAGTGTTTCTAACTATGAAGATAATCTAAGAGCAATGGTAGAAACAGCAAAGAAATACGGCGCTCAACCAATCTTGGTTAGACCATTAATTCCGAAACATTGGCTTCCAGGATTAAGAGCTACAGGGAGAGAAAAAGAATTAAAAGAAGCTATGAAATGTGCCAAGGGTACAAAATTAGTTAAATACCTACAGCGAGCCATCACTCTTTATCAAGATGCCGTTGAAGCACTGAAAGATGATCATCCAAGTAGAGCGAGACAAAAGTTTGTAGAAGCACAGAACTTGGATTTTATGGTTCCAAGAATTAAACCTGCATATGTTGATACATTACAAAAAGTTGCTCAAGATGCTGGCGTTGCTTTGGTTGATGTTGATGACAAAATCCCAGTAGATGACAGGAAATATTTTGTAGATTATTGTCATCCGATAGAACCAGCTAATAGATTAATCGCTAGTGCTATTGGAGGAATATTAAATGAATGATTTACATTCTTCCTTTTTTGATTTAATATTCCTTAATCCGATGGGTTTATAAACAAATATGAAATCCGAAATGTATGATACAAGAAACAAGACCGCCAAATTGGCATCCAAATATAAGTTCCACAGTTAAAGATTATGTGAGGAGTAAGTTAGTTGTTGATGAATCATATCCTCCTATAGTCTGTGCTTTTATTCACCCAAGTAGTTCTTATGCGTCTGATACTATGATGTCAGGATCTGACTTAGATATGTTAAATATCATATATCGAAGGTCTGCTTTTACTAGTAGATTAGCACATGCAGAAACTGATTTTCAAGAAGGATTGGAAAAAATAGGGTTGAATATGTCGGATAATGAGCTTTCTTGGGTTGCCCTTGAGGAATTAGCTGCAATTTCCGAAAAAATAAAGTCATCTAGAGCTTTGGCAGATCTGTTAAATGCAAGTAATTATGTTGAAAATCAAAGAGAAATTTTTGAATTGAATGTTGTTTCTGAGGAAGAATTGAATCTGTTAATTGATCACGCTGCGAGATATAGCAAGGCTCATAAGATACATGGAGCTATGCCTGAAGAGATTCATTACGCATACAAAGGTATTATGGAGTGGGTTGATTCTGCTTATGAAGGTGAGAAAACTTTACATGATCCTAGAAAAACTGAGGCTAGAAAAGGGCTTTTTGCATTATGGGATTCTGGGAGTTTAGGTACAGCTGACAAAGACTTTATTTTTTACCTACATAATACTTGTCATGGAAAAAAGGATCCTGTTGTTGATCTAGACCATCATAACGTACCAGATGCTGTGGAAGCTCTTAATGATAAGGGTCTTATTATTCGGTTAGGTGAATATTATTCTATTGGAAATGAAGAGCAACTTAAATCTGGTATTTGGATTAATTGGAGGGCAACAATAATTAAAGGGGGTATTTATCGTGATGTTTTCGTTATTTGAAATTAAAAAACCTTATATATCTATTAATTTAAACTATTACTTATGAGCTTATTTGGTTTTTTTCATAAAGATGAAAAACAAGAATTGATTGATGCAGTTCATAAAAGAAAGAAAAAACTTTTGGGATCTGTAAGAAAATTATTTGCAACAGAAAAGAAAATTAGAAGTTTATCTCACCTTGAGAATCACCTTCTAGAATCTGCTGAAAAATTAGATTCTACTGAAAAAGCTGCTGTGGATAAAGTTTTGGATGAGAACCGTACTGAAGAGCAAATTGTTAATTATCTTGCTAGAATTGAAAAAGAAGTTTTATCTTTAATCGAGTCTGGAGATGTTGAGGCAATTAGGACAAGGTTGAAAAAATATATCTATATCATTAATCAATTAGCTCAAAGATTGGAAAATCTAGAAATGACCAAAAAAGCTCAGATGACTAGGATAACAGAGGAAGAAGAAAAGTTAGAAAGGGAAGCAGAAAGACAAGCATTTGGAAAAACTGTTAAACAAAGAGAAGAAAAAAAGAAAGCATTGGAACTTATGAGAGCAAGTTTACAAGTAGAAAAAAAGGAAAACAAAGTAGCAAGAAAACAATTTTATCGTAGCGTAACTAAACTCGGGACAAATTCCGCTTCACTATTATCTGCTTTATTTAAAGCAACCGCAGAAACTGCAAAAATTGCTACAAATGTAGGTAGGATGGGGACAGCGGGTTCAGCAGCATTAGCCAAAAAAGTCGAAGAAGCATTAAAGAAATAAAATTCCTAACCATCTCAAGCGGTGGGGTGGGGGTATTTCGTTATTTTTAAAAACGTTTATTAAGGAATGGTTCTCTATTATTGTTTATGAAAACACAACTAAGTGCTTATGAATTAGGTTATCTTGTTAAAGAGCTGCAGCAACTGGTGGGTGGGAAGATAGCGAGAGTCTATCAGCCTCAGAAGAAAAAGCTTAGTTTGCAGATCCACATACCTAGTAAGGGAAAGCAGATTCTCAATATTTTTTTACCAGGTTTTCTCTATCTTAGCGAGGGCAAGATGGTTAATCCTGACAAGCCCTTTGGCTTTTGCACCTTTTTGAGAAAACATATTGAAAACAATCGCATTGAATCCATAGAGCAGGACGGATTTGAGCGTATTGTGAAGATTGTTTTACAAAGCAAGGAAAAGAAAAGAATTCTTGTTATAGAATTGTTTGGCAAGGGCAATATATTGCTTTGCGAAGAGGATTATAAGATCATAAGTGTATTAGAGAACCAAAAAATGAAGGAGAGGAGTTTACTTGGAGGATTGCCTTATAAAAAACCTCAGAGTGGAGTTAATATAGATGATCTCCAGGAGGTTACTGATGCGCTTAATAATTCTACAAAAGAGAATGTTGAATTAATGATTGCTGTTGATCTTGGGTTAGGGGGGTTGCTTGCCAAGGAGCTTTGTTTGATGTGCAAGTTTGAACCCACTGTTAAGATTCCTAAATTTGGGGTTATGCGACTTTTTGAGGCATTAAAAGAGATTAGGGAGAGAAAGTCTAACCCTAGGATTATTTATGAAGATAAGATTATAGATGTGGTTCCTGTTGAATTTTTGACATATAAAAATAGTAATCAGCATACAGCAAAGAGTTTTTCTGAGGGGCTTAGCAAATTGGTGGGGCTTTCATTGGAAAACGAAGTTTCTTCAGAAAAGGAAAAAACCTATTCTGGGGAGATGAAAAAAGTGCAGAATCTTTTGGATAAGCAGAAAAAGCAACTTAAAGCTATTGAGGATGGTGTAGATTTGAATACCAAGAAAGCTGACAAGCTCTATGAACAGTATCAGGTTGTTAGTGAGGCTTTGCACGATGTTAAAACGGTTGTTGATCAAAAGATGGATTGGGATGAGATAAAAGAAAGGTTCAAAGATCATAAAGTGGTTAAGGAAGTTGATGCTAAAGAGAAGAAGGTTTATGTTGAGTTGTGAGTAAAAGATAAAGAAAAGGTGGACAGCTTTCCAAGTTTCCCGTACTTAAGTACAGTACAGCTCAGAACGTTTGACTGCTTAACTTCTGTGTTCGAATGGGTACAGGTGAACCAGTCAGCTATGGCCGTCCGAATATGAGAAGTCTAGAATCGTTTATAAATGTTACTGTTTTTGATAAGCATATGAATTTGAGTGATTGTGTTCAAAGGTGTTCATAAAATAAAAATCAACTGCTTCTCTAATTGCTCTATTTACTGGAAGGGAGACTAGGTGATCCATTGTTTCCTGAGTTTCTGGTGTGATATTTCCATAGAACCAAACTCTATGGAATCTGGATGCTCCTGAGGGTTTTGAAAGAACCAGATGAGGGTCTCCATAATTGTGAGAAAAAGTTACGAAATCTGTATTTTGATTGGGCCCATATACCGTGCCCCACTGTAAATTGTGGGTTTCTCCAGGAATATAGACTCTATTAATTCCAGAAACTAATGTTGTTCTTCGTTGGGGAGAAGATATCCTACTTGATGGTCCCATACTGACATCTACACCTGTTTTAATGATTCTATCATTAATCCCTCTATCTTGCAATACACGTGCAACTTCAACTGACCATCTTAATGTTGACATACTAGAGAAAAATTAGTGGCTATTTTTAAAGCTATGTTTTTACTTTCTTTTTGTCGTCTAAAGAGTGGATATGTGTTTCTTTCTCAGAAGAGATATGTCCTTGTAATAATCCTTTTTTGGCTAGTTCTGGGAAAATGTCATATTCCAGGGAATTGCCATCATATTCCAATATTTCAGGATCAGCTACGAAGATTGGGGAGAATACTAGATATACATCTGATTTTTTAGGTTTTTGTGTGAATTCCAGGATTCTAGTTCCTTCCATCTTTACGGTGCCTTTTTCACTTGGCTTGGAAGATGTGGTAAGCATTAATGTAGTTATGTAGTTTTGCTTAATATGATCATTCCAAAGGGCCTCGATATTAATACTGTCAAAGATAATATCACTGTATACTACAAGGAACTTAGTAGAGATTTTACCTTTAAGCAGTTTTAGTGAATAGGCAGAGCCTTTTGCATGTCTCTCTTCCATGTAGCCAATTTTTACACCATAGCTAGTGCCATCTTTCAATATCTCAAATATTTTTGTGAGGAGAGGGTCTTGTGCAACTACGTAGATTGTTGCAAAACCGTAATTTCTCAGCTTTTTTACTGCTTTTTCTATGACTGCTAGATTTGCAACTTTAGCTGTTGGTCTGAATTCTTGTGGTGAAATGCGTAATTGCTCTGGATCTCCTCCTGCAAGAATCACTGCAACTTTATTTTTTCCAAGAGAGGATTCTACGAGATGCTCAATAGCATGAGATCTATTTCTAATAAATACATTGTCAATTAAGGCATCAATCTCATCCAGTGTTTTTTTGTTTACTGTTATACTTATTTTCTCTTTCATAGCACTTTATGTTTATATTATCCTTTATAAATATTTTGGTAGGATAAAGTAGGATAAGGGTAAGATATTTAAAAGAAAGCGTGTTTAGTATTGCTGTGATGTTAATATGAAGATAACTATGATTGGTGCAGGTTATGTGGGATTAATAACAGGGGCGTGTTTTGCTAATTTAGGCAATAGCGTTATCTGTATGGATGTAGATAAGAAGAAAATAGATCTTCTCAATAATGGCAAGATGCCTATTTATGAGCCTGGCTTGCAGGAGATTGTAGAGCATAATGCCAAGGAGGGCAGGCTTAGCTTTACATGTGATACAAAAAAAGCTATTCAGGAATCTGATATTATTTTTATCTGTGTTGGAACACCAAGTGATGATAATGGCAAGGCTGATTTAAAGTATATCTTTGAGGCTGCTAAGAATATTGGCAAGCATATGGATAGCTACAAAGTAATAGTTGATAAAAGCACTGTGCCTGTAGGTACTGCTGATACTATTAAAAAAATTATTTCAGAGAACCAGGAAAAGAAGCAGGAGTTTGATGTTGTGAGTAATCCAGAGTTTTTGAGGGAGGGCCTTGCTATTACTGACTTTACTATACCTGATAGAATCGTGATTGGGGTAGAAAATGGAAAGGCAAAGGAACATATGGTAAAACTTTATAGGGCTATTGAGAGGACTGGGAAGCCTATCCTTGTTACTGATGTGAAAAGTGCTGAAATGATAAAGTATGCAAGCAATTGTATGTTAGCATCTAGAATAAGTTTCATGAATATGCTAGCTCCACTCTGTGAAAAGTTGGGTGGGGATGTTAAGATGGTTGCAAAAGGGATGGGATTAGATAATCGGATAGGGCCAAGATTTTTGCAGGCAGGTGCTGGATATGGGGGTAGCTGTTTTCCAAAGGATGTGAGGGCTATGCTCCATACTCTTGAGGAGAATGGTTGTGATCCTGATTTGCTTAAGGCTATTGATAAGATAAATGAATCCCAAAAAACTTCTTTGATTCCTAAACTAAAAGAACTTCTTCCTGAGTTAAAAGGGAAGAGAATTGCTTTATGGGGATTAGCATTTAAACCAAGAACTGATGATATGAGGGAGGCTCCTAGTATTATTGTGGTGAAACAATTGCTTGAGGAAGGAGCTCAAGTCAGAGCTTTTGATCCTGTAGCTCAGCATGTTGCTCAGCAGTTATTTCCTGATATTGAATATGCTAAGAGTCCTTATGAGGCTGTAGAGGGGTGTGATGCCTTGATTATTGTAACTGAATGGGATGAGTTTAGAGAGCTTGATTTTGCTAAAATCAAGAAGAGTCTTAAGAATCCTATTATTATTGATGGTAGAAATGTTTATGAGCCAGAAGAGATGAAGGCATTGGGTTTTCTCTATAAAGGAGTTGGAAGATGAAGGCGATTATTCCTGCAGCAGGATATGCTACAAGGTTGTATCCTTTAACTCAGGATAAACCAAAACCATTGCTTCCTGTTGCTGGAAAGCCAATGATTGAATATATTATAGAAAAGATTTTAGAGTTAGGGGTTGTTGATCATATTTATATTGTAACCAATGCCCGGTTTTATAAGAACTTTGTAAGCTGGCAGGAAAGTTTTTCTTGTAGTATTCCTATAAAGATTATTAATGATGGAACAACTTCTAATGAGGATAGATTAGGAGCTATCGGGGACAAGGTTCTTGTTATGAAACAAGAAAAGATTGATGATGAGATTCTTGATATAAGCGGTGATAATCTATTTAATTATTCTCTTAAGGAGATGTATGCATTGTTTAAAGAGTTTAATGCAGAGGTTATTGGACTCTTTGATGTGAAGACAAATGAGCAAGCAAAGAAGTTGGGTATTTGTGCAATTAATGATAAAAAGGTGATCACTCAATTTGTGGAAAAACCAGAGAATCCTCCAAGTACTCTAGCCTCTACCGGGATTTATATGTATCCAAGGGAAACTGTAAGTCTTTTTAATAAGTATCTCGAGGAAGGCAATAAACCTGATGCTCCCGGGTTTTTCTTAGAATGGCTCTACAAAAGGAAAACTATTTATGGGTATCCTTTTAATAAACCAGAAGAGCAATGGTATGATATTGGCAGTATTGACCAATATGAAGAGGCAAATAGGGTGTTTGCTCAAAAAGAATGAAAAAAGTACTTGTAACTGGTGGAGCTGGCTTTATTGGAAGTCATTTATGTGAATATCTTTTGAACAAGGGCTATAAAGTTATCTGCATGGATAATTTTCTTACAGGAAGCAAAGAAAACATAAAGCATCTAGAGAAAAATTCTCATTTTTTATTGATTGATCATGATGTTACTAAGGAAATCAATTTTAAGGGAGATCTGGATTTTATTTATCATCTAGCATCTCCAGCTTCTCCTGTAGACTATCAACAGATTCCTATTAAAACTCTCAAGATAAATGCTCTTGGAACGTATCATGTTCTAGGATTGGCTTTGGCTAAAAAGGCAAGGTTTTTGCTTGCCAGTACCTCCGAGATCTATGGTGATCCTCAGGTTAATCCTCAACCAGAAGAATATTGGGGCAATGTTAATACTATTGGTGTGAGGAGCTGCTATGATGAGGGAAAGCGATTTGCAGAGAGTCTTACTATGGCTTACAGAAGATTTCATAAATTAGATACTAGAATTGTCAGGGTGTTTAATACCTATGGCCCTCGCATGAGGGCAAAGGATGGAAGAGTAATTCCTACATTCATTAATCAAGCATTGAAAGGAGAGGCACTTACTGTTTTTGGGACAGGAAAGCAAACTAGGAGCTTTTGCTATGTTTCTGATATGGTAGTGGGTTTGCATAGTCTTATGCTTTCTAAGGAATTACTTCCTGTGAATCTGGGAAATCCAGTAGAGTCAACGATTCAAGAGATAGCTGGACAGATTATTAAGATTATTGGTAGCAAAAGCAAGATTATAACAAAGCCTTTACCAGAGGATGATCCTCATGTTAGGTGTCCAGATATCAAGAAGGCTAAGAATGTTTTAAAATGGGAGCCTAAGGTAAATTTGGATACTGGGTTGAAGAAAACTATTGAGTATTTTAGCACCTAGATTTAGAAGTGGTTTTCTAGCACAATAAACCTTTTAAATGGCATTGTAATTCTCTATCTAATTGGGGGATCGTATGGAAGAAGAGAACTATGATGTTATTTATTCTTTAGAAAAGCAGAATTGGTGGTATCGTGCTAGGCGAGATCTTCTTTACAAAGTTCTTAAGGGGATGCATAAGCAGTTTGACAAAACATTAGATTTTGGCTGTGGTGTTGGAGCGAATCTTTCTATGCTTAGAAAGATCTCAAAGAATGTTATTGGTATTGATTATTCTCAAAAGGCAATAGATTACTGTGCAAATAGAGGCTATGACCATGCAGTGAGGATGAGCGGGGATAATCTTGAGTTTGAAGAAAATTCATTTGATCTTGTGCTTTGTTCTGATGTTCTTGAGCACATAGAGGATGATAAAACTGCACTGAAGGAGATTGCGAGGGTATTAAAGCCAGGAGGGATATTGCTTTTTACTGTACCGGCTCATAATTATCTTTGGGGGCCTGTTGATGAGATAAGTAATCACTTCCGGCGTTATGAATTGAAGAAAATTAGGCCTTTATTGCCTTTCAATCTTAGTATTAGAAGACTTGGATATTGGAATCTTTCAACTTTTTTTCCAAATCTCCTTTTTGTGAGAATTTCTGGTTTATTTAATGGTAAAAAGCGTTCATCTAATACTCTAGATGCTGTGCCTGGATTTTTGAATTCTCTTCTCTATAAGATAATCTGTCTTGAAAACAAAGCATTTACTCATTCTGTTAGTATTCAGGGTGTGAGCATTGTGGGAATTTGTCAGAAAATTCTTTAAACGAACCTTAATTCATAAAACTTAATAATGAGAAACGCTTAAATATTATACCAAATTATCGGTTTTAATTGGTTCTTTCCGGAAAAGAAACATTTAAATATAATAAAATTAACTATTGTTAAGATGATTGCTAAAAAAAGAATATTGTTTGTTAAACCTGCAGATGTTTATCCTGTTAAAAAAGGGATCTATAATAGGTCCTGGATGCCAATTGCCTTGGCTAATTGTGCTGCGTTACTTGAAAAAGAAGGGTTTGAATGCAAGATTATAGATGCGCATGCACATGGGCTACCTATATCTGAAGTTGTTGCTAATGCAGAGAACTACGACAAGGTTTTTGTTACCTCTACTGATATTGAACGATGGGAGTGTCCTCAGGAAGATATTGATTCTTTTGTCAAAACTTCACTTGAGCTTGGAAAGCTTAACAAAGAGATCTATGTAATGGGTGTTCATGGTTCATTGCATCCAGAGATGATTCTAGAAAAGACAAAACCTAAAGCAGTTATTCGTGGTGAACCAGAAGCGACTGTACTTGAGATTTGTACTAAGGAATCCTTAAATGATATTAAAGGGATAACCTTTAAGGTCGATGGAAAGGTTGTTACAAATGAAAACCGGGAGCCTCTTGATATGACTATCTTGCCTATCCCTGCGTATCATCTTTTAGATTCCAGTAAGTATCATTATGAAGTTATGGGAGATCATTTTGCTCTTTTTGAGGGTTCACGTGGATGTTACTATCAATGCAAATTTTGCTTGAAAGAAATGTTTGGGAATCCTATCAGGAGTAAACATCCTGAGCAACTCATCAAAGAAGTGGACGAAGCAATTACCAAGCATGGGGTGAAGTTTGCACAGTTTATTGATCTTGAATACACGCTTAACAAAGAAATGTATCACAAGGTGTTGGATCATCTTATTGAAAAGAACTATGATTTTAAGTGGTGTTGTCAGGCTAGAGCAGATAATCTTGATCCTGAACTTCTTAAAAAAATGAAAAAGGCTGGTTGCCAAATGATTCTTTGCGGTATTGAGTCTGGTAGTGAAAAGACTCTCAAAGTTATTAGAAAGGGTTTAACTCTTGAAAAGGTCAAAAGAGGAATTGCTGAAGCTAAAAAGGCAGGTATTGATACTGTATGTTTTTTCATGTTTGGATTTCCTGGAGAGACCAAAGAAGATATGCAGGAGACTATAAAGTTTACTAAGGAGCTTAATCCTACCTATGTCTCATTTCATGATCTTATTCCTCACAAAACTACTGAAATGTATAATGTGAAGGAAGAGCTTAATAATCAAAAATTGGCCCAGAGCATGAGACGCTTGGGATACATCCATTTTTATCTTAGACCTAGTTATTTGATGTCAAGGTTATTTAGAGGAAACATCTTTGACTTAGGAAAACAATTAAAACTATTCTGGGGGTTTGTCCGATGATAGAGATAAAACAAGAATCAAATCAAGATAAAGAAATTAAAAAAGAATCACAAAATGATAGTTCTTCATGTGGTTCTGGAATTGGAGATGCTCATGGAGATTCTTCTGGAACACCTGGAGCTACTATTGGTTATGGAGGCTCTGGAGGTGGTTGTGGAAGTAGTTGTGGTAGTGAAGGAGCACACCCCTCTGTTAAAGGAGGATCTGTTGAATCCCCTACAGAAGCTGAATTAAAGGATTCTAAAACTGATTCAGCGCATATGGTATCCCGTGAGTCTGCAAAGG
>JASMFX010000069.1 GCA_030751555.1 Candidatus Woesearchaeota archaeon
GACGCAAGTTTTCGTTTTGAAGAGATCCATAATGAAAAAGGAAATATGAGTCCTGTTGGGGGTAATTATCGAGTAATTGTAAACAGTGATGCAGAAGAGTTAGTATATAATGTCCAGATTGGTAGAAAGGGTACTAGGAAGTGGAAATACTCTATTAGTGGGCCAAATTTCACTTCTGAGGGTTTGAGGGTAAATTATACTTTTTCTCCTTGGATTCATTATAGGAGATCACATGCTTCCAGGTTTATGGAGGCTGCTGATATTGAACGAAGAGGCTTGAGAGTTTTATCAGGATTGCAGGAAGTTGTTCGTCATGATTCTGCAGGAGTTGTTATGCACACAGGAGGGGATACTTATTTTTTTATGGCATCAGCCCCTCTCTTTTCAAGAGGGAGAATTGCTGATGAGGCAGTTCCTGTTAAAGAAAGAAGTAAGGGACTTGGATCAATACCTGGCAGGATGTTGGATTTCTCTCGAGAGGTACATGATTGGAGTATTTATGGAGAGTTTCCTGCTCTACGTAGGCTCATGGGACCTGATGGAAAGTGTCCATCATTTCGACATCTTTTGTATAACACTCATGGTATTAATCAAGGGAGTAATCTAACTACAAGGGCTGTTCATAGTACTGCTTTAAAATTATTAGGATCTGGCTTTATTTATGCCTATGCCTCTGTTGTGGTCCTTCGTTTGTTAAGCACATTTGGTTATACTGTCTATAATCGGCGTGCAAGAGACCATATCTCTGCGCATGATCCAAAAGAGAAGTGGGACACCCTCATTAGCAATCACTTAGAGGTGCATTGGCCTTTATACCAAAGGGGAGATGTTAGGAGTTGGGTTGATTTTGAACAGTCACTTCAGAATTTATTTGTTAAGGTTTCAAAAAAGAATGGTTCTAGCATACAGGAGCTTGCTGAAAAATATCTTCAGATTAAATCAAGTATTCATGAGATACTAGAGATGGCAGAAGGGGATCTCCCATCTCAGTACCAAAGCATTAGAAGACTTATTACTGATGCTGATATTATTGGAAAAACTATTCCTCCTGAATTAGATAATCTGTTAATAAAGTTAAGACCTCTTGAATTCGATAGTTTAACTAATCATCATCTAGAATGGTGTGAGCATCTTAGGGATCGAGGACTCTTAAGTAATGAGTATGCAAATAAGAAGGATCTTGATACGGTTTTCCAAGAATGGGGTGAAATTTATTATCAGAGGTTGTTAGGTTTTGAAACTCCTACTAATGTTGGCCCTGTCAGGAGTCCAACCATGGCTTCAAAGTGTCTGGATGATGTTCTTGCATCATTTAGGGGTAAGGTTCGTGAGGAGAGTGATGAAGAATTGGATTTAATGGCAGGTGCTGCTTTGAAAAAGCTTGATAATGCAAATTCCTTAAGTATTGCTGGCACGGTGATTAGCTATCTTCCTTTAGTAAATTTTCTGGGAGTGACTTTTGATCTTGGTATGTATGTTGCATGGACATTATTAAGTAATGTTCATGGGGGTATTTCTGGTCCTTATACCAACCAAGCTTCTAATAGGATGGCATTTCATGTCTATGTTTCCAGAAAAATGGCTACTGAGGCTGAACATACTATGAAGGCAGGAGTTTTTCAGAGAGCTCAAAATCTATGGTATCTTTTAGGTGATTCTTTGGTAGCAGGATCTGTTTTTTTGGACCAGTTAGTATTGAAGCCACTCTATGGGGAGAATGCTGTCCAAACTTTTTATCCCTACTTTGGTTTATTTGGATTGGGATTAGCTAGCACTGTTGCTGGTTTTGCTTATTACTTCAAATTTCATAAGCAATTTAAAGAAGACTTTGGATGGGAGCATGAAGGTTTGATTGATAAGGTTAAGAAGTTGGGTAAAAAGTGGGGTGGCCGATTGAGTAGACGTTTTAGAAAAGAGGAGTAGGTTTTCGTTATTGAAAATATGCAATCTTGAGTTATCTTAACAATACATCCTTTCTCTCAAAACTAATCTCATTCTTTTTCAAAACATCCTCAAATTCTAAAGAATTCTTGATAGGTATCTGTACTACTCCTGGAGCAAGATGCTTTCCTTCTAATTTTTCAATCATGCCCTTATTATTTCTTCCAGCCAAGATATAGTTAAACTTAACCTTGTCAGTATGCGTTTTGTTCTTCAGAGTGTAGATAAATAAACTATGTCCTGTAAAATCAATTTTTTGGGCAAATGGTTTTCCATCAAAAAGGCTTATTCCCTCTAAGAAAATACCAGACCGAGCAAAAAACTCTGGCTTGAAAAGATCCTGCCAAAGTATTCCCTCCATGTGTAATTTTTCCACAGATTTTAATTTTTTTTTCAGCGATTGAAGTTTATTCAATCTTTCTTTTAATGAACCATGTGTAAATATAACAACCACATCAATATCCTCCGGTATATCTTTAGCCTTGACAGCAGAGCCATAAAGAACAATATCAAAGATAGTTGTATCCTTCTTCTCATCATTCAGCCATTTTTTTAATTGTATGAGCATCTTCTTTCAGCACCTCAGCTGCTTCTTTATCCATTTTCTTAGTATAGCTATCCTGATAGAAAGGAAAATCCTTGTCAAGCATATCATAAAGCTCAGGATATTTTTCTTGCAGTATTCTAAATCTATTCGTATGAGAACTTGGAACAGTACCTTCTTTCTTTAATAAAAACAAATCAGCACCAGCACTTATAGCTTTGAAGAAGAGGGTAACAGCAGAATTGAATTTATCTCTTTTAAGCGCCTCCTCAGCTAATCCCAAATACTCCTTCAGATTATCTGACAATATTTTCTCTTTTTCTTCCATCTTGTATTATACAACAAATAAGTAATATTTAAACTTTTCGGTTGTATTATACAACAATTGATGTATTTTATTTATTTAATGTTGTATAATACAACATTACCAAGGATCCTTCCAAAAGTAGTGGAAGTATTTCATGAAACTGTCTTTAATTTCTTTGGATTCTAATACAAAGGCAAAGGGATTGTGACAAAACGATAGTCTTAAATAGATTTTTTCAGAACATTCCTCCCAATGAAATGCATTCTGTGCAATGGGAAAACTGTTTTGAAACAAGTGGATTATGCTGAATTTGGGATAAATCTTGGAAGATTTCCTGCAAAAGTGTGTTCAAAATGTGGTGAAATCTACTTTGATGAAGATACAGCAGCAAAAATTCAGAAGAAATCTAAGGTAGCTGATCTTTTTGGAATAGCAAAAATAGCCTTCATGTGGAGCTTTAGTTCAAGATTATGACCTTTTTGTCACACTATTATATACTCTAGAATATAGATATTTAAGTATATAGGTTACGTTCTTATACCTAGTATGATAGAAGTGTCACAACTAGATTTGGATGCCTTGATGGCAGGATTTCCTGAAGGTAGTGATAGGTATGAACTCTCAACTAAACTAGGTTCAAATGGGCCAAGTAATGCAAGATCTAATAGGCTTCATCAAGCACATTCTCCTGGCAGAGAGCTTGGTGAGGCTCATTTTCAACCATCTGCTAGGCCTGGTAGATATGATGGAACCCTAACTCCTATTGCTCTCTATGAAACTCCAGATGGTTATGGGGTTTTATTGGCTGTCAATTACGGAGGAGCAGCAGGCGAGTATGGAAACAGCGATGGTAATGGTTTAGGTTATGGTCAGGGTTATGAAAGAGATGGGGAATCAATGTATCTTGCAGTCCCGAATGGAGAGGGTTACAGTGTTGTAGCTTTGCCATCTTCTTATTTTAAAAATGAAAATTTGCTTGATAGAAGAGATTGGGAGGATCAGGAGTACAATCCAGTTCCTGGAAGCGAGAAAGAGTATGATCCTGCTAGATCGATTGATCCAGATGATCCACAATACTCAGATGATGCTCCTCTTAAAGAGGTCATGGACCTTATTGCTAATACAGAAGTAGAGAGAAAGGGTATTTTTGAGAAAAGTCGTCCTTACAGTACTCAGGATTACGATCAATATGGATTTATCCCTGATTATACTAAACAGGACAATGATGAAGGGGTGGATGCTGTTTTGGATAATCTTGCTCAGAAAAGTTCAGGAAAAAATCCAATGAGGTTATCAAGGGAGTTTACTAACAAGAACTTGCCTGGTGAGATGGCAGACAGCGCTGGCAGGCAGGTGGATATTGAGGATGAACCTAATTACAAAAAGACTGATGGAGCAGATCCATTGGAAAATGGGCCGCAGACTTGGATGCCTCTAGATCACATGCCTTTGCTTGATTATCTAGATGGTGAGGGTCAAAAAAAAAGTCTTTATGATCAGCCAGCGATAGAAGTAAGCACAGCAAAGCACAATGCACCTTCAAACCTTAGAGATGGTCAAATATTAAGCAATGCTGATCTACAGGTTCAACCTAATCCAAATGAGTTGCTTACTATGTATCTGAGATATGATGATCCTCTATTAAGTTCTAATAAAATGGGTATTGCTCCTGCTTGTTCTGGAGGGTGCGGAAGGTAAACATTTATAAAGTATAATCTAACTTTTTACTTTATACTACTATAATGAGGCAATACAATGGCAAAAGAAAAAAAGAACAGCAAACCCAAGAAATCTATTCCTATTCCACCTGGATTAATAGAAAAACTACCTAAGGATGTTCAACAGAAGGTTAAGGCAATTAAGCCTAAAATCGATAAATATCAAAAAGAACTTCTTAAAAAATTTGATAATTATGTGATTGGTATTTCGATAGCGCCACCACCACCTCAGCAGCCTCAAATGCCGCCTGGTGGAGGGCCAATGCCTCCTGGAGCTATACCTCCTGGTGCAATGCCACCTGGTGCTGTACCGCCTGGAGCGATGCCTCCTGGAATGCCTCAGATGCCACCTGCTAAAGGTGCTAAAAAAGGGGCTAAACAAGCTCAGATGCCTACCATGCCTGGTATGCAGCAGCAACAAAAACTAACTCCTGAACAGGAAAAAGAGGTTAAGGGGAGGGTAAGCTTGTTGATACTTGTTGATGATTCTGACAGCCAAAAAATGTCAAAAGAGGAGTTGCGCAATAAACTCCTGGCTATTATGGATAATATGGCTGTTGAGATTGAGAAGAGGATATATCCAGAGGTTATTTTATTAAGCGAGCTTTGGCAGAGTTGTTATGATGCAAAATATGATCTAGTTAGGCTATTTTCCTTGGCTGCTCCGATCTACGATACTGGAATGCTGCAGGCTGTTAGGATAGCTGAACTTCACAAAACAATGGTTTTGAAGAAGTTTGAAAAATATATTGTGAGTTATGTATTGGCAGGCAGTTTGATCCAGGGAAAGGCAACTGCCACATCTGATATTGATGTCTGGGTTGTTATTGATGATACTGATGTAAAAAAGATGACTCGTGCTGAGTTGAAAGACAAGCTACGAGCAATCATTATTGGGATGGGCATTGAGGCTGGTGAGTTAACTAGTGTAAAAAACAAGCTCAACATCCAAGTCTACATCCTGACTGACTTTTGGGATAGCCTAAAAGAGGCAAATCCGATAATTTTTACTCTATTGAGGGATGGTGTTCCTTTCTATGACCGGGGAATATTTATGCCTTGGAAGCAGTTGCTTAAGATGGGAAAGATTAAGCCTAGTCCTGAAGCAATAGATATGTTTATGCACTCTGGAGAGCAGATGATCACTCGTGTTAAAACAGAGTTGAAGAATATTGCAATGGAGGATACTTTTTGGGCAATACTTACACCTTCACAGGCAGCACTGATGTTGTATGGTGTAGCACCTCCTACTCCTAAGGAAACTCCCCAACTTATGAGGGAACTGTTTGTCAAGAAGGAGAAGCTCTTAGAGGAAAAATATGTTAATATCCTAGAGAATAATATTGGAGTGAGAAAGGATCTGGAGCATGGCTCTAGAAAAGATATAACTGGCAAAGAAGTGGATAAGCTTTTAACAGATGCAGAGGAGTATCTGAAGAGGGTAAAGAAGTTGTTTACCCAGATTGAGGCAATTAAAGAGAAAGAAGATATTGTCAAGGTATATGACAATGTGCTAACAGTTATTCGCGATGTATTACGTCTTGAAGGCAAGGATAATGTAAGCGATGTTGAGATTATCCAGGAATTTGAGAATGAGATGATTAGCAAAGGCAAGATTGCTGCTAAATTTTTGCGTATTTTGAATGACTTGATCAAAGGGAAGAAGGATTATGACCAAGGCAAGTTGACTAGGCCTGAAGTAGAGAAGATTAAGAAGGATAGTAGAACGCTAACTAAAGAACTTATTGAGTATATGCAGCGCAAACGGGGAAAAGAACTCGAGAAGGCTCGTATACGAGTTAAGCATGGCAATAGATTTGGAGAGATTCTTTTGTTTGGAAATACTGCTTTTATTATCCATGATATTGATCATGAGGAAAAGGAGATTTCTAAATCAAAAATAAAAGAGGATGGTAGCTTAGGAACGCCCCAGAAAAGTTCACTTGAAGACATGGAGAAGTTTTTGGCTGATGCTAAGATACCTGAGAAGGTTTTTATTAAAGAACCTCTCTTTGAAGATCTGAAAAGATTTTTCGGCAAGGATGTTCAAGTGCTGATAAACTATTAATCAATCAAATGTTTTTCTTCTACTTTTGAGATTACTGCAAAGAATAATACGCATATCCCTAGGATCACAAAGGTTGTGTTCAAAGACCATTCTACTAAAAGACCTACTATTGGATAAGTAACTGCAAAGCATAGTTTCTCTAACATAGAGACTGTTGAGAGGACAGTAGCTCTAGTATCGGATTTAATGTGTTTGTTCATGTAATTCTTGAATAAGACCTCTCTCGGGCCACCAAATCCCACAATAACAAAGAAAAGCAGGATTACTATTGGGAGATAGGTGATGAACCCTAGAAGGAAGTAGGAGACTCCTATGAGCAAGGCACTCCAGAAGATAAGGCCTTTTTTAGAACCGAATAGTTTTTCTAGCCTATTAAAATTATTCATTACTGGTATCTGGACACCTGCAATGCCTGCTTGAACAAGGCCAAAAAAGAGGATAGGTACTCCTAGCTGTGTTAATAGTGGTTGATAGGTCCATATGATGAAGAACCACAGAACAGTATTTGAGATTAGATCAAAGGCAAGAATCCTCAAAACAGCATGACTCTTGAAGTATTTTACACCTTCTATCATTGTTTTCAAATAAT
>JASMFX010000070.1 GCA_030751555.1 Candidatus Woesearchaeota archaeon
TAATGGCGGTGTAGCTCAGCCTGGTTAGAGCGCTACGCTCATATGTGAGCGATGATCCGAAAGGAAATGATTACAGTTCAACTAGGACACGTAGAGGTCGGGAGTTCAAATCACCCCACCGCCATCATTTTTTTCTTTTGGTTTTGTTTTTATTTTAGCTTAGGGGATTGAACAACGTGAAATCCCCTTACTACTCCGTAGCCTACAGCCGGAACTGTAGCCCCACCGCCATTATTTTTCTTTTTTTAACTGCTTCAGAAATTGAGATGTTGTGAATACCTTTGTTTCCATTTCTTTACTCCTAAAATGTTTTAAATTTTCAGTAAGCAAATAATCTGCTTTTTGCTCAATACATGTAGCTAGAATTACATTATCCTGAAAATCTACAGGCTTGCCTGCTTCCAATCGATTTGCAATGAGTTTCCCAGTTTCTTCTGCTATCGCATGATCCATCTCAATCCACACAAAAGCAGAAAGAAACTTTCTCATATCAATCCGAATCTCCTTTGATCCTTGCATATATGCACCCACATACAATTCAGCAATAGAAACCGATGAAATACACAGCTCAGCATTTTGATCCATAAGCTTTTCTATGAGCAAAAGAGAATCCTCATTCTTTCGCACAATATCAACCAAGACACTAGTATCAAAAACTACTTTCATTTTAGCAATCTCTTATATCTCTCGGTGGAGTCCTTTCGTACTCTACTAATGTTAAAATCAGGAGACAATACTGATTTTCTCTTTCTCCAAAAAGCCTTATCCTTTTTTGTTATGATGATCATTTCACCCACTCTATTCACATTGAGCGCAGTGCCTACTTCTATTCCAAGCTCTTCTCTAATGTGCTTATCAATTGTTATTTGGCCATTTCTGGTTACAGTGGTGCCCATTTTTACTATTTTTCTTAGTAATTTATTACTAAAATATCTAGTACTATATAACTCTTTCGTTTTTGGTTCAATGAGGTGGTATCGTGCAGCCATGTTCCTATAAAATTTTAATCATTTATATGTCCATACTACTTTTTTTCGGAAGATTTCTATGAATGGAAAAAATCCCGCCCTTCCCATATCTTTAAAAACCCCATAAAATTCTCATTGGTATGCCAGAAAAATATTGGTTCAGAATGCCAGACTTTGAAGGAAGACAGATTCATGTTACAACATGGGATGAAGTGGGTATAAAACAGAGATTGCCACCTCCAATCGTAGCAGCTGTTCCTGATGGAGACTATTTTGGGTTTGCGGTTTCTTCTCCAGATAGAAAAATTAGTTATCTCAGCGAACATGAAGATTGTCTTGGTTTTTGGATCCCTTCTCAAACTATGTATCGAAAACTTGAAAATGACCATTTACAATCTCTTAAAAGTGAATATGATCTGAATCAAAATCCAGATCTTATAGATATTCTGGGAGAGAATATTGATTCTATTTTCAAAAAACATATAAAGCTGTCTTCAGAATCTGAACTAAATCATCTTGCCAGGGTGGATGTTGCCAATTCATTGCTATCCTCTGTAAAATTCAAGAAAGGCATGTGTTGGGACAAAGCTACTTTACTTGCTGGTTTCATAGGGGATTCACATCCTTACAGAGTTGTAGGGTTTGAACAATTCGACATGGAAACATGGAGGGAGATAGCAAGAACTTATCCACCTCATACCATGACGCCACAAGATAGATTAGTACCTTCAATCTTTAATTCCAGTTTTGCATCCAACTCTGAAGATTCATCTATCCTTGAGGTATTCCTGCCTCTAGGTACGGTGTTGAGGATAGATCCCAATGAACCATGCATTGACAGACATTATTGGGTAGAAGCTACGGTTAACGGTAAGGAAAAAGTATATGATGCAGTGGATAGTAGGGTCAAAGCAGATGAATCTTATCAATTCCTGAGAGGATATTTCTCCAAAATGCAATTTGATTGCGCAACATGCGAACTTGCAGGAAATCAGGTTGTCTCAACCAATCCACCAAGGAAATAGTTTGCCTCCAACTTTTCTTTTTTATATTTTAGCTTAGGGGGTCGAACGTAGTGAGACTCCCTTACTACTCCGTAGCCTACAGCCGGAACTGTAGAATCAAAACATATTTAAACATCCCAATCATCCACACATTAATGAAATACACCATCTCTGGGGATAATCTACAAGTAGCTAATATTGAACTTAAAGATGGAGAACTTCTTAATGCTGAAGCAGGCGCAATGGTCTATAAATCAGGCAATGTAACTATAGAAGTAGAGACAAAAGGCTTAGGCAAGGCTTTCAAGCGAATGATCACAGGAGAATCCATGTTTCTTACTAAATTCTCATCTGTGGGTGGAAATGGACTTGTTGGAGTTGGCGGAAAGATTCCAGGAAAAATCAAAGCATTTACACTAAAAGCAGGAGATGAACTCATAGCAGAAAAAGGAGCATATCTCTGCTCAAACTCTGAATTACAATTTGACATTAATATTGTAAAGCGCATTGGAGCTGGTTTTTTTGGAGGGGAAGGTATTATTCTGCAAAAATTCTCGGGTCCAGGCACTGTTTTACTGCATGCTGCAGGAGATCTTATAGAGTATGATCTCCAAGCTAAACAAAGACTTGATGTTGATACTGAGCACCTAGTTGCGTTTCAATCCACTGTGGATTATGACATCAGAAGGGTGGGTGGGATTAAAACAACTGTTTTCGGAGGAGAGGGCATATTCTTTGCTGAGATGACTGGTCCAGGCAAGGTTGTTTTGCAGAGCATGACAAAGGCAATGCTTATGCCCCAAACCACACGTTCATCATCACATTCCAAAGGGGGCAGCATGCTGGGTGGAATGATACGAGGTGCAATGAGATGAAAACAATATTTTCTTATCTAAAGGGTCTTTCAGCTCTAGTAGCAATAATCATAGGCCTTCTATTATTTGGGCTTACTTTATTGCTCTTTAATGCAGTGTATGCACTTGTAGTAGCAATTATTCTGATAGCAGCTATCTTTGTATTACCTTACTTTATAGGCAGAAAAGATAAGCCTCATGAGCCTGGAGAATATTCAGTAAAGAAAATAAAAGAGTAGCTATTTTTTATCCTCATCATAGATAGGACAGTTCTGATCATTCTTGTGCAATTTCTTTAATTCTTTAGGCTTGGCATGCCAAAAAGATTTATCAAGGGGAGCATTAGCATAAGTTGATTTTCTATCATGATAGAAAGGACACCACCAATTCTCTACAATCTTTACCAAGTAAGAAAAATAGTCCATCAAGCCAATACTCAGAGGACAGTAAATGCCACAGTTATAGAACCAAAAAATCTTCAGCTTTGCCCAAGCGCCGTACCAGACAGCGTCCCTCACGATCTGCTTTTCATAGGTATATCTGTAGGATTTCCTGTTAGGGATAAAATCCCGGTATTTTTTCATATTTCGAGCACCCAAAAAGAGCAGGTGCCACCTTACTAAATTCACTCCCAGGATCATAAAAGGCACAGTTACCAAAACAGGGGCATAGATTAATGGAATGCCTCCTACCTGTCTCAATAAAGGTATCTTTGAAAAAGTATTCCCAATCTTAACTCAGTCTTCTTTCTTAATATTGTAGACATTATTTGCATAATCCTTCATTGGAATGTACAGCTTTTTCTTATTTAAAAGTCTTTCCCCTTAGGGCATAGTCAACTTTGTTGTACAAATCGCGGCCTCCTAGCATTCTTGCACATCCATAACAGTCTATTTTTCTTATCTCCCCTTACCTTGGTACGGGGAGATAAGAAAAATTAGGTGAAAATGTCTTCAGAAACAAAAGCTACGAGAAAATATGCGACCAGGAAAGGCAAACCCCCCATTAGTATAATCTATCACAGAAAGCTTTAAATACCAGTTAGATTTAGGTTGGAGTAGAAACTAAAATGTCACCTATATTTAACTACATGAGAACAATTGTGAAGATTGTTGTGATTCTAGTACTAGGAGTAGTAGTATTTTTACTTTCTAATATTACCTATGCAATCATTGCAGTTGTTATTTTACTGCTTGCTGCGTTTGTAGTTCCTAGGTTTTTTAAGAAAAAGGCTGTAGAGGATGAAGTTCCACCAGAAACTGAGCCAGAAACTCCTACAGCACCTCCAGCTGAAGAGAAAAAAGAAGAGATTCCATAATTTATTTTTCTATTTCACTTAAGAAATATCATCCACAACATCCTGTATTGTGTTAGAGGGAATTGCAAATCCTAATCCTTCTCCTCCACCAACCTTAAAGTTATTTAATCCTATGATCCTTCCTTCATCATTAATCAAAGGTCCTCCAGAGTTGCCAGGATTAATAGGGACATCAATCTGCACATAGGAAAGGCCATTTCTTGCTACCCTGTTTGTTGCGCTTACAATCCCCTGTGTAGCTGTAAAGTCAAGGCCAAACGGATTTCCTAAAGCTATGACTCGTTCTCCAACCTGGATATCATCTGAATCAGCAAATTTGAAGATTTCAAAAGTATTGTTGGCATTTACAGGTTTCAATACTGCAATATCTGCATTATTATCAACACCCACAACCTCAACAACATATAATTTATTATCGCTTGTTTTGATTGCAATCTGAGAAGCACCATCAATAACATGGGCATTGGTAACAGTCTTTCCATTTGATCTGATAATAGCGCCTGATCCTCTTCCCACGTTGGTGAGGACACTCACAGTAGACAGTGTTGCATCTCGTATGATCTTAGTAAAAT
>JASMFX010000071.1 GCA_030751555.1 Candidatus Woesearchaeota archaeon
GTCCAACCTACTGCGAAAGCTGCGCCGAATACGAATGCTGTTAGATAAGTAACTTGGAAGCGTTTTTTTATGAGGATTTTATGGTCTTTTTCAAGGAAATTAATTTTTAGCAAACCTACAATGTAGAGTCCAAAGATAATAATTATTAATCCTGCTATTTTTGAGAGCCATGCTTGGACTGATTGTGATACTTGGAGGAGGATGGTGTTGAGGAGGACTCCTAAGAGTGCGAACACGGTTGAGAATCCAAGGACAAAGAAAACGCTTGTTATGAATAATTTAGTTTTTGAGGATTGGGTTCCTGCGAGGTAAGCTAGGAAACCTGGAATTAAGGGCAGAACGCAAGGGCTGAGGAAGGAGACTATCCCTGCTATGAAGGCTGCGATTATTGTTACTTCTACCATGGGTTGCTATGAGTATGGATGTTTAAATAATTAATGGAACTATCATCCGTGCTTGAGAATTTGGTTGGCTGCGTAGACCCCAGTGATAAAAGCATCCTCTAATCCGCAAATGTTGTAATCAGAGGCAAGATAAAGACCTTCATCAAGTTTTTGAGAAACCCATTTATCTCCTGATAACACGATCGCAGGATCCCAGGAGATTGTTTTGACAACATGGTGATATTCATAGTATTTCTCTAGGGGAGGGGATAGGGTTTTGCTGAAAACAATATCACTTCCTGTTGGTTGTCTCCAGAGTATTGTTATTTCATGGTGTTTGGGTTTAAAGAAAACAACTTTCTTGTTTTTGTAGGCATCTTCACGTTTCCCCACTACATGGATGACATGGAATGGAATATTAAATTTTGGTTTCGGTGTTTTTTTGTAGATTTTCTTTGCAAATTTATAGGGCATGGCAATAACCACATTTTTTGCAGTATAGTGGCCTTTAGAGGTTCTTACTCTGTATAGACCTTTTGATTTTGTTAGAGAGTGGACTGTGGTGTGATCGATTCGTTGATGCCATCCATGGGTTAATCGTGTAACAGCGTGTCTAAAGTCGACTTCGTATGATGGAAGGAGGGCTGCCATTAGATTATCAAGATAGAAGAAGGTATTTTGTTTTTCGTATTCTGTAAAGCCAGTGCTATGGAAAAGAGGATGGAAGAAATTTTCGTTAATCCACTCTAGTTTATGATCCTTTACAAATTTCTTTCCTGATTCCTTTACGTATGCTTTGAGGACTGGATCAGATGCTAAGATATCTTTTTGTTGTTCGTGAATGGCTCTTTGGCGTAGGTTGTTGAGTCGTTTTCGATAATCCCATAGCGTGAAGAAGATGGGAATGAGCTTTGGGAGCTGCAACCAGACACGCCAATTGCAGATCGTGATAAAGGTTTTTCCTACAATAAAATAACAGTCCCAAGATCTTATCGGATCACCGTAGTCGCAATATTTCTTTACGTTGGTGTAATCGCAGGTCATATAGGAGGCGCCATAATCCACTAGATGAGATTTTGAGGTTCGCATTCTCCCTCCAAGTTCTTTGGTAAGTAGGAGAAAGTCCTCTTTTTTATCAGCTAGTATCCTTCCGCATGCTAGGCCTGAGATGCCTCCTCCAATAATGATTGTGTTGTACTTTTTTTTCATTGTACTATGCCTGATTGTACGATTTTTTTATAACCGAGGAAATGATATTTAAAGAATTGCTTTATGATATGGAGGATGATTCTGCCTGAAAACATTTTAAGAACCATTTTGGGAGTGAAGTTGCTTTGTAGCATTCGATAGTATTCATCATGGCTAAGACGTTTCAGGTTTTTTGTGAAGAGGAAGTATACTTCTTCATCTGTATACTTCATAAGCAGACTCCTAATTCTCTCTTGATTTGGATAATATTTTCCAAGCCAATCATGAAACCATTGTTCATAGGATTGTAGTGATTCCTTTGAAAAATTGTTTTCCTTGAATGCTTTTAGGATAGTGGTATGTGCTCTGACAGCCATCTCTAAGCCTATTCTGAAACCTTCTCCAAAAAGAGGGGTTGTAGCTCCAGCTGCTTCTCCACAGGTAATAAGATTGTCATCGACTAATGGTCTGGTGATGGTGGTTGAGGATATTTTGTGCACTTCCTCTTTGATTTTTGCATTTTTAAACCATGCGTTGTATGGGGGTTCTTTTTTGATGCACTTCGTGACTATTTCCTTTAATTGAGGCATGGGAAGGAAATGACTATTTACTAAATCTACATAACCAAACTGGCATTCAGTTGTTGAGTAGGGATAGATCCAATAGGCAATGTTTCGCAACTTGCAATAAGTAGGAAAGGATCCCCTATCAGTGAATCTCTCTGGAATCGAGCAGTTTGTCATCTCCCAAGATGTATTAAGGAAATTGGTTGGATCCTTGCTTTCAGGCCTATTTAATTTTTTTGATATGATTTGAGAACATCCAGAGCAATCTGCAACGATCTTTGCTCTGTAGGTCTTGTTATTACATACAATAATTATGCCTTGTCTTTCTCGAGAAACCGAGGTGATTTTGGCTTTTGTAATGATATCTGCGGATAATTTTAGGTTTTTTGTGAATAAATTATAATCCACGATTTGAAACTTATAATCTGGATACTCACATATGGTTTGTCTTTCTTCTTCAATCATGCCAAAGGCAAATTTTTTGTACTTTTTGATGATACAGTCTTGCAATCCAAATTTCTCTACTGTTTCTGAAAAGGTACCATAACGGTGGTTGAGACATGAGTTTACTGTTGGGCGTGACTCCAATAAGAGCACTTTGAGGTTTGATGTGGTGAGTTTGGATGCGAGCATTAAACCTGCTACGCCTGCTCCAACTATGATTACATCATACTCTTTCATTCTCTATTTTTGGGTATATGGGTTTAAATACCTTTCTCATGGCATATTTTGGTGTGTTATGTGAAAGATTTATAAATTCATCCTCAGATCTTATTCTTATGGCAAAACGAATAGCTGTTGTTGAGCGGGAGAAGTGCTTTCCAGAACGATGTGGTAATTACTGGTGTGTTGGTGCTTGTCCTGTGAATAGGGGTGGTGCTGAATGTATTGCAAAAGCACCTGACGGTAAGATTAAGATAGATGAAGTTCTCTGCACTGGATGCGGTATCTGTGTGAAGTGTCCTTTTGATGCGATCCATATTATTAATTTGCCATCTGCCTTGGATACACAACCCATTCATCAGTATGGAGAAAACGGTTTTAGACTTTTTAGCTTGCCAATGCCTATCTTTGGCAAGGTTGTTGGGGTTTTAGGAAGAATCATGCGTCTACTGCAATTCCATGGCGATCAGGGGTGTCCCCACAAA
>JASMFX010000072.1 GCA_030751555.1 Candidatus Woesearchaeota archaeon
AAACAGTAACTATAACCCGCGATACAATAGTAGAAGGCGGCGACATATCAATCAGTTAGATAAAATGAAAAAAAGAGGTATACTCACACTGATCCTATTACTACTACTCGTATCTCTAGCCTATTCTGTATCTAATCCAAGGCCTACAATCACTGTAAGATATAATGAAACAGTTACAATCCTAGCAAGAAACCTAACTTACTTAGACGAATCACCGACAGTTGACTATAAACTAGATCCAGAAGCTGATACAGCTACCTTCTATGATCCTTCAGATTCAGGCAGATCCGGAAGCAATGACGATGAACAACAATCACCTTACTTCGACTACAGATTCAGTGTAATTGACATCCTCCCAGAAGGAGAATATAATTTCAACATAACTTCTGAAGATGATTTAGGAAACGAAAAAAATTCTTCCTTAAATTTCACAGTAAAATACACCGAATTTGACATAGACATAAAAAAACCAACTATGGGAGTTTCTTTTGATCATGTTTTCAACCTAACAGTAAATGTCAGCAGAACAGCCGACTGTAATCATTCAAGATTCGATGACGAGATAGATGCTATGAGAAAGTTCAACGAAACAAATAATCAAAAAAAAGAACACGTAGCATACAACATAGCGGCAACTGGCTCATCAGTCATACATCATGTAAAATGTAAAGATGAACTAACTGAACAGATCTACTCAAAAAGTCTAACAGTAAGAATAGACAAGACAAAACCCACGTTAACTGTAACATCAACACCTTCAACAATAAATGAAGGTACAGAATTCAGATATAATATTACTGTAGAAACAGATGATTTCACTTTCTGCAGATGGCATGCAACTGAAACAGACTTTGACTTAATGCTTTCATTTGATGGCACTGACTACAAAAAAGAACACAAACAAGAATTTACAGAAGTTGAAGAAGGAACCTTCGAATACGAGATAAGATGTAAAAACGCAGTAGGATTGCTTTCAGACGTAGCAACATCTACATTTACTGCAGACACCTCAGTTGCAACTGCAATCAATCTAGTATCCCCAATTGGCTGGGTAACCAATACTCCAGTAGATTTAACAGTATCAACAACAAGAAACAGGCATTGTTCATATGATGTAGGGGGTGGCTTAGTCTCATTCAACGAACCCTCAGCAACAACTGAACATTCAAAAAGCATATCGCCTGAAGAAGGAATCCATTCATACGAGATATCATGTCGTCTTAGGGGTGAAGAAGAAGAAAGATCATTCGAAATCAAGGTAGATACAACTCATCCAGAAAAACCTGTAGTAACTGACGATTCTGATCTAGTGGGAAACAAAGAATATACAGTTAGAGACGACCGCTTAAAAGCTGAAATAATAACAAGAGATAGAATCTCAAAAATAGTACAATTCAATTACTCTATTTACAATGATTCAAATGACAAACTTATATTCAAAGACATAACAAGAGATGTTGATTGTGAAATTGAAGATTGTACAGATACAACAGATAACTCTGACTGTGGAGGGCAAATCTGTACTGCCACTGTTATTGCAACTGGCCTAGACTTACAAGACAAAACTGAATATTATTTCAAAGCTTTTGCAACAGATGAAGCAGGACTAGCATCACTACAATCTCAAAAAAGCGATGGTATCAAAGTAGACAAAAGTAAAACACCAATAGAATCAGACGACCCCACTGGATGGATAACTAAAACTACTGTATCTGATGGAGTTTTAGTAAGGTTATTGTGTAGTGATACTGACACAGACGCATCAGGTTGTGATTCTTCATCCTATAAATATGATTTTGAAGATGCAAAAGCTGATTGTACTTTACAAGCATACACTCAACCAGTGACAGTAGACAAATCAGGATGGTTCTGCTGGGAAGTTTCTGATAATGCAGACAATACTGTAGATGGAGCAGGAGAAATTACTGTCTCTGCAGCATCAACAAACGACAGAGATGGTGATGGAGAACTAGATACCCAAGACAACTGCCCAGATGTATCAAATTCAGGACAAGAAGATACAGATTCAGACAATATTGGAGATGATTGCGATAATTGCCCAAGAAGATACAATCCATCTCAATATGACTCAGACAGCGATGATGTAGGTGATAGCTGTGATAGTTGTGAAGACACACCATCAGGTGCTTCTGCTGATTCAAGCGGCTGTGCACCTACTCAGCAAGCTACAGAAGATAATGACAGAGACGATGACGGAATCCCTAACTCATGGGAACTACAGCACGGACTTGATCCTGACGACCCATCTGATGCAGCCCTAGACAATGATGGAGATGGATTAACAAATCTTGAAGAATATACTAAAAGAACAAACCCTAATAACAAAGATACAGATGGAGACGGATTTGATGATAAAGAAGAGATTGATGCTGGTACTGATCCATTAGACTCAAATTCAAAACCTAAAAAAGGATCTGTTTTAGGAACAATATTACTAATATTAGGCATACTCATAATCTTAGGGGGGGCAGGATACATAGCTTACCTTTATTTCTATAAAGGAGAAACAGACATATTCAACAAATTATTCAACTTCGGAACATCTAAAAAAGCACCGCCTCCAGTTTTAAGCCCGATGCAGAAGCTTCCTCCAATGAGAAGCCCTTTAACAAAAAGAAAAACCTATACTCCAGGCCAACAAAGATTATTAATGAAGAGATTATTAAAGAAACAAACAGTCAAACAAGCACAAAGACAAAAAGCAATGACTTCATTTGGAAAACTAATCCCTGGAGCTCATGCCCCAACAAGACCATTAGCTCAACCTCCAACACCTAAAGAACCTGTAAAAGAAGAGTCAGCCTTAGACCAAATCCGTAACAAATTAAAAGGAGTAAAAGGAAAAGAGGATTCATTTAAAAGATTATCAAGATTAAGGAAAAAATGAGATCCAAAGCCCAGCTTTCTGTAAGCCAGATATTCACTTACGTCATTGCTTTGTTTATCGTTTCTTTTGTTTTGATCTTTGGCTATAGATCAATTGCTGGTCTAAAGGAAACTGGGGAGAAAGCAGACTTTGCTCAATTTAAATCAAAATTAGAATCCTCGATTAAGTTAAGTAAAGGTTATGGTGATGTTTCTAATGAGGTTTTAGCTCTTCCTCCGGGTTATGAAAAGGTTTGTTTTGCTGATCTTGACAATCCAACTGCTTACCGATTTAGTGCACATGGATTAATTAGCAATAGTTTAGATTATGTAAGTGGTGGAACAAATAAAGTAGAAAAAAACGTTTTTTTAATTCAAGATGGTGGTGGGATGGACTCTTTGTTTGTTGAAAATATTAAACCACGTATAGAATCGGAAAGTGAGACTCCTACTGATGATCCAAAAACCGAAGAACTTCCCAATGATAATCCTTGCATCGAAGTAAAAAACAGCAACATAAGAATTAGATTCGAAGGTCAAGGAGACAAAACGGCAATTTTAACTTATTAACTAAATCATTCTAAAATGCTTAAATCCAAAAAAGCAGCAATTGAAGTCCAGTTTAATTGGATTTTTGTACTGATTGCAGGGGCATTAATAATTGGTTTTTTCGTAATGATAGTTTCAAAACAACAAACTTCTGTAAAGAGCGAAATTAATATCGTAGTTTCAAGAGCAATTGAGGCAATACTTACAGGCTCAAAAGTTTCTGCAGATTCTGCATCACCTGGTTCTCTTCCAGTTGGAAACATAGAGTTTGACTGCGACAGCTACTCAGTGGGTGATGTAGAGCGTAAACTAAAACAGATGACAGTATTTGCCCCAGACCTAATCAAAGGCAAACAAATCATAACTTGGTCTCTGCCCTGGAACGTCCCTTTCAGAGCAACCAATTTACTTCTCCTCACCAGCCCCCAAGTAAGGTACATATTTGTTTATGATAGTACAGACCTAACTAACCCTTTAAACGCATTTGCTGATAAACTTTACAATAAGATGGACGAACAATTAGAATTTGAAAAGATCAGTGCAAATGTAGATAGGATTGAGGATGGTGATTCAGTTATGAATAACAACAACTACAAAGTTAAATTTATTTATTTTGCTAATCCCGTTACTAATCCCTTACCTTCTCCAACTGGAGTCGATGTTACAGCAGTACTCATCCACGCAGACAATTGGGCATATGACCCAGACGATGG
>JASMFX010000073.1 GCA_030751555.1 Candidatus Woesearchaeota archaeon
TAAACAGGTGCAGGTATCTTTACATTCAAATCCTCTGGTTTTTTCTTCTTCTCTTCCTCTAGAACAGATACTTCCTCCCTCTCTTGATCAATAGCTTCCTGGATCTCTTTCTCCTCTTCTTTGGCAAGCTGTGTTTTTTCATTAGGAACTAGCTCCAAAACCTCGACAACCTCTTCTAATTTAGAAGGAGGTCTTTTCATATTAAGATCATAGAGGGTATTGAATTCCATATACTCCTAATCAATCAAGCACTATTTAAAGACTTATGACTTAATTGTCTCATTTATGCCCAAACCAAAACAAGAAAGAATCCTTTTCCTTCATCTCTAATCTACAAAAGCCAAACCTTTCTAACTGGACTGTCTGTCCAACCTTAACGCTCTTCAAGTGCAACTCACCCACGCCAGATTTTACGGTATTATCAGCCATCAACACCTCTACCTTAACAGAAGCATCACTTGGAATCCAGTGGATTATTTTCTTTCCAGATTCTTTAAAAACCTTATAGTCTTTAGAATGAAACTCAAAGCTCTTTCCTTTCTTCACAAAATTGAGGCAATCCATTAACCTATACACCTCGTCCTCTTTTAACGCTTCAAAATCATCCTGACTAATAAAAAACTCTTCTTTGGTTTCAAATTCCCTTCCTTTCTCCTTTTTGCCAGGATACAAATCAAGGTTAATGTTTTGTTTGGGAGCTCCCTTTATAGTAATTTTTACAGGATCCCAGACAAAAAAATATCTATAACTCTGTTCATCAATTAACTCTTTATTATATGCATTCAAAGCTTTAAAATAATCCTCCATGGTAACTGTTTTATCAGTAAGGCTCATCCCTACTTCCTCAGCATATCTCAAAAAAGCCCCTCTTACATAGCCTCTTTTACGAAGAGGTAAAAGAAATGGTATTCTAATGTCTTCCCATCCAGTATATTTTCCCTCTTCAATAGCTTTCCTTGTTTTTGAACAGCTAACAGGTATGCCTTTAAAGTTTATCCTTCCAACAAACAACGCCTCTGGAGCTTCCTTGCCTAAATACTTAAACATAATCTCCTGCCTTTTGGCATTATCAGTATGATCTTTTGCCCGGATGATGTGGGTTACACCACTATCAATGTCATCACAGAGAACAGCCATGTTCATTAACGGCCAAACTCTGTATTTTTTCCCTTGTCTAGGGTGCTCTGCCTCACAAATACGAAAAACAGGAAAATCTCTCATTGCAGGATTTTTATCTTTGATATCTGTTTTCATCCGTGCAACCGCATCTCCTTGCTTATATCCCTTAAACATCTTTTTCCATCGCTTAAAATTCTCTTCTTTTGATTTTCCTCTGCAAGGACAAGCCTCCATCTTATTGATCTTGGCTCTAAACTCTTCAACATCACAGTTACACAAATATGCCTTGCCTAATCCAATGAATCGCTCCATGTAGCCATAATAGATCTCAAGCCTATCGCTCTGCACTATATACTCAGCTACTTTGCCTCCATTCATCCACGCCACATCTTCTGGAATTTGTTTATAGGCTGGAGGATAAATGTTCTCAGGATTCGTATCTGCAATACGCAAAATAAGTTTCCCATTGTATTTCTCAGTATACAAACTATGTAATCCAAGAACATAGGAATGGCCAATATGTAAAGGTCCTGAAGGGCTGGGTTCAAAACGCATAATAACCTTACATTGCTTAGCATTTTTGAGGTGAGGCAATTCCCTGACCTTCTCTTCCTTTTTCTCAAATAACAACTCCGGTGCATTTTCCTCTAACTCCTTCTGCATCTTTTCAACACTAAGAGAAGAGATATCTTTAAGCACTGCCTGAACATCTTTTCCAAGTGTTTTTGCTTTGCTCTTTAATCCAGGATTCTCTCCTAGAAGCTTGCCAATAACAGCCCCTACATTTACTTTACCTTCAAATTTTATTGCGTTTTGAAGTGCATAGTTTCTTATGGTTTCTTTTAAGGTCATACTACCTAGCAACTGTGTAACTTTATAAATGTCTCGATTTCCACTAATCAGAGACTAATGGAAAAAGCTTTGCTTGTTAAATTAAACTTTGTAGTGGAAATCGTGAGCATGTGCTCAAAAGAGCAAAGCTCTTTTGGCATGTCAAAATGCTTCGCATTTTAGACATTCAAGAACCACTCATGATGGTTTTAGGGACGTAAGGCAGAGCCTTACATACCACCCATCTCTGATGAGTGGTTCTTGACACTTGTTGAAAATTCCCTAATGCCAAAAAACTCTAAATGAAGCTCCCAGCCGCCCCAAGGGGCGGGGTATCTAGTTAAAGCTTGCAAGCTTCAGTTGTGCTGAATCTCTGCCTTGATCCTTTACATAGTTCTTTATTTGCTCTAACCCCCCCTTCTCGCTAACGGTGTCAATATGT
>JASMFX010000074.1 GCA_030751555.1 Candidatus Woesearchaeota archaeon
GTTTTCTCGAAGAGAGAAAAACCTTTCTTTCCTTTGTTGTCATACTTGTTCGCATAAAATTGAGATCCCTTATCACTGAGAATTACTATTGGACAAACTTGGTGAATGAGTATGGCTTGATACAGAACAAATAAAGAATTAGCTGTAGTAGCTTCTTTGAACTTGCCAGCTGCCATGATTTTTCTGCTTCTGTCGTCGATAAACGCACAATACCACATTCCTTTGTATTTGCTCCAATCACAAATATTCTTTTAGAGTGTAGTGATGATGGAGAATATACTCAAATTCAGTGTGGTGCAAGGTGTATTCCAAGCTCTAATGTTTGTATAGGGCCAATTAATATAGTGCCTGGTGATGGCGGAGTAGACTTGCCGAACTTTTCATGATTGTACTATGATAAAGAGATTTATTTTTTTGTTAATTGTAATGGTTCTGTTAGGTTGTTCTTCTTCTGAATTTCCTCCAGATCCGGGACAGCCTGGTAAAAGGACTTCTCCTTTAGGACAGGCTACTACTGCAGAATTTCCTGCTTATGTACCAGCATATAGTGTTTTTGAACAGGATGGCAACAATAACCCTCTTCCTATTTTTACTATTGGCGATTCTTTAGGAACATATCTTGATATTGAAACTATTATTGTGAGTGATACTGCTACGACAATAGATCTTAATGTTGAAGTTGATCAGCCAGGAGGATTTGTTTGGGGTGGTGGTTTTTATTTTAACCATTTAGATTTTCAGTGGGAACCTTATAACCTAGATGGAGCTCGGGCGGGTGGTACTAATTATATCCCTAATTTTGCATCTGCCACTATTACAACTCCCTTATCAGAATTTCTTGTCGATGGATTGGATAATTACATTTTATCTTATTCATGTAAAAAGCATACAGGACATGGAACTGATTTTAAATGTGGTTGTAGTACTGTTTCTGGGCCATGCAACCAATGGATGATTCAAATATTTAGGATAGAAAGGGGAGAAGAACCTCCTCCTGGGCCTGATGGTCCTAGAGAGACTTGTACTGATTCAGATGGTGGTCAGATTTATGATTTAAGGGGAGAAAGTCTAGGTACTCATCAAGATGCAATCTATGATGGTCAATTGATGCAAGATAACTGCAATGGTCCGAATGGAGAGCTTCAAGAGTTTTTTTGTCATGATACATTTTCAATTGATTATGGTTACTATGCTTGTCCTTATGGTTGTGATCAAGGTGCATGTTTACCAGAACCAGAATGTACAGGAGTAGAGACAACTTGTACAGGAGATGATTTATTTACTTGTGATAATGAAGAATTTGTTTTTACAGAAACCTGTCAGCATGGCTGTAGCAATGGTGCATGTGATCCACTTATTATTTCTTGTAATCCTACTGATACTAGGTGTGCTGGTGGTGATCTTGAGACTTGTAATGTTGCTGGTGAGGGTTATGATTTGACTACTTGTCAGTATGGGTGTACGAGTGGTGTGTGTGATCCAGCTCCTATTTCTTGTAATCCTACTGATACTAGGTGTGCTGGAAGTATTCTTGAGACTTGTAATGTTGCTGGTGAGGGTTATGATTTGACTACTTGTCAGCATGGTTTTATAAACGGAGAATGTAGAATCTGCACTGAGGGCAGTACAAGTTGTGTAGATGGGCTTACCTTACAAGAATGTGAGAATAATGTCCTTACTGAATCAAGATGTAGTGGAGGAATTTGTATGTTTAATGCTTGCGTTTCGTTATCATTTCCAGGATAAATTCTAGTAGTTATATCGCTGTGGAAAGAAATCTTTATAAACCAAACAGCCTTCTCTGATCTCCATGGTAATGGAAAAGCTTGGGGAGAGTTTGAAAGGAACACTACAAAAGATAGCTAAAAGCATCTTTGTGGATGACAAGCTTATTAATGAGCTTGTGAAGGATATCCAGAGAGCGCTTTTACAGGCAGATGTTAATGTTAAGCTTGTTCTCGAACTTACAAAAAATATCAAAGAAAGGGTAACTAAAGAGGATGCTCCTAAAGGACTTGATAAGAAAGAGCATTTGATTAATATTGTCTATGAAGAGCTGACTAGTTTCTTTGGCGGGAAAAAAGCTGAGATAAAGATTGAGAAAAAGAAGCCTTTTAAGATTATTATGGTTGGTCTATTTGGTCAGGGTAAGACAACTACAAGTGGAAAGCTTGCAGGTTATTATGCTAAGAGAGGATTTAAGGTTGCACTTGTTGGTTTAGATACTTATAGGCCAGCTGCTATGGACCAGATAGAACAGGTTGGAAAGCAGGTTAATGTCCCTACATATGTTAATAAAAAGGAAAAAAATGCTGTTGAGGTATACAAAGAATTTGAGAAGGAGTTTTCAAAGTATGATATTCTATTGATTGATACTGCTGGCAGGGATGCATTAAGTGATGATCTCATTAAAGAGATAGAAGATATTACTAACTATACAAAGCCAGATGAAAAACTATTGGTGATAAGTGCAGATGTTGGCCAGGCAGCCCAGGCTCAGGCAGAGCAGTTTCATAAGAGTTGCAAGATAACTGGGGTTATAACCACTAGGATGGATGGAACTGCAAAGGCAGGTGGTGCTTTAACAGCCTGTGCAGTTACAGGTGCTCCTATAAAATTCATTGGTGTTGGAGAGAAGCTTTCTGATTTAGAGCCTTTTAACCCTCAGGGGTTTATTGGCAGATTATTAGGCATGGGTGATCTAGAAGCTCTTTTAGACAAGGCAAAAGATGCTATTACTCAGGAAGATGCTGAGGATCTGGGGAAAAAACTATTAAAAGGAGAGTTTAATCTTATCGATCTCTATGAGCAGATGCAGGCTATGAAGAAAATGGGTCCGTTGAGCAAGGTAGTTGAGATGATTCCCGGCATGGGACAGATGAAGATGCCTAAAGAGATGTTGGATAATCAAGATGTAAAGCTCGATAATTGGAGATATCTCATGAATTCTATGACAAAGGAGGAGCTTGAAGATCCTGAGCTTATTACTGCTGACAGAATGGAGAGGATTGCAAAAGGCTCTGGAAGGTCATTGTCTGATATCAGAGAGATGGTTAAACAGTTTAGGCAGAGCAAGAAGATGCTGAAGATGGTTAAAGGCCAGGATCCTGAGAAGTTAATGAAGAAGCTTGGCGGAATGCAGAGCAAAGGAATGGGCAAGGTTAAGTATAAGTAGATTATCTTCTTATAGGATGAGCTTCTACAATAAAACCACAACTTTCTGCTAGCTCATATATAATATCATTACCCTCTGTAGTAGGATTTATAACTACCCTTGCTGAGACAACTCCTGGAAATGCTCCATTAGGTGTTCCATTAACTACCTCTTCAAGGCCTCTAAGAACTCTCAATACCTTCTCTGCTTTATCTTTAACTGTAATCTCCTCTCCAGGCTCTTCTGGGAGACTTGCGTAGGGTATTGAGATTGATTTTTCATATGTATGAATCTGCATTTCATCTTCAAGAACTGTGACCATATAGCCTGGGGGGGGGTATGTCTATACTCCACATTGTAGATATAAACGTCCTATCTCTCCCATTGTCCGTTCTTCCAGATTGTAGAATATCCTCATCAAAATTTGTGTCTAGAACCAGTAGATGATCAGAATCTTGATGTCGAACAAAACTTGCAGGAGGCAATAATTCTGCTTGAGTGCCATTTGTTATCCTTGCCACAGCAGGAGCATATTGATTTCGTGATGTGGTAGCATGTCCTAGAGCCTCGAAGTAAGCTCTATCTAATCCTCCATAAGGTGGTTTGACAAAGCAAAAAGGTCCTTCGTCAACTGGCTTGCATATCAAATCTATTCCATTAGTTGCATATCCTCTTACTTTTACTGGTTGAATAAATGATGTCATTGTTCTTGTTAATAATGTGCCGTTTTTAACCTTTTCTATGCTTGAGAATACAAAGTTACTAATATCACAACTTCAAATTTGTCATAGAAAACTTACCTTTTCCTGCCTTTAGAACTAATTCTTCTTTGTCATCAAATTTGGTTATCTTGGTAACTAATTCTGGGAGGAGGATTCTGTTTCCACGCATGTCAATTGCAGTAATGATCTGCTTTACTTTAGGGGCTGCTTTATCTTCTATACCAAGCTCCTCTAATACATAGGTTCTGTCTTTGCCATGTTGGAGATCAACTCTTTCTTTTGTTTTATGATAAAAGAACTTTGCCATTTCGTCTGCAACATCTATCTTAGTTGCTTCAGTTATTCCTTGTAGTCCTGGGGAGAGATTGATCTCGATAACAACAGGGCCTTTTGGGCTCTCTAGAATATCCACTGCGCAGACATCTAGGTTAAGGGCTTTTGCACTATCCACTGCTATTTTTTTAGCTTCATAATCAAGAATAATAGGTTCTCCTTTTCCTCCTGCATGTATGTTTGAACGCTGCTCGTTTTGATCTGCAATGCGTTTCATGGAAGCCACCACCCTATCTCCAACAACAATTGCCCTTATGTCAACACCGTTCGTATCAACATACTCCTGGATAATAAATGGTTGCTTTAGCGTGTCAAGAGTATCCAGCATAGAAGATGCGGCTGCATAGCTGTCAGCATACATAACTCCTTTGCCCTGAGTCCCTTGTGGAAGTTTCATGATGATAGGATAATTCATTTTTTCAAGAATTTGCTTTGCTGCTTTAGCACTACTTGCAATATATGTTGTGGGCATAGGCACCTTGTTTTGTTGGAGTCTAAGCTGGGTAAGAAGCTTATGATGTCCTTCTGTAAAAGCTGCTGGGGGGATGGGCATGTAGGTTTTCTCCAGATAGGCAGTAGTTAGTGATTGTAGTAGTTCTGCATATTTGAAAGATCCTTTAATGTATGCGCAATCATATGACTCTAGTTTATCTCCATTATAAAGAACCTCTTGTTCCTTTCCAGAAAGATTAACCTCGATGCCTCTGATGTCTATGAAATCTACATGTGAGAAGTATTTTAGCATTGCTTTGTTCAGCATATTTGAGCTTTCACTACCAAGACTGAAAATTGCAGCTTTTGCCTCAAGTTTTTTTACGAAGTTAATCACCTAGCTATTTCTTTTTCTTATCTTTCCTTATTTTTGTGGGTTTATGATATTTTAAAGGGTCAATAATAAATCCTCTTCTCAGGATATTTTGTCCGATTAATACCCTATACTTAAGTTTTGACCTATCTGCCATGTTAAAGTAAAAGTTAAACTTCCTTCTCATTATTTCTACTTTTACCTTTATAAATGGCCTTTTCTTAATCCCTGAAGCGCTTTTGACCTCTTTATGCTTGATAATAGGACCTAGTTTTAATTCCTTTGCCAGGGATCTATCTATGGAGCTGATAACAGCACCTGTATCAATCCTAGCCTTTATCTTCTTTTTTCTGGTAGGGCCACTTACAATAACATTCTCTGTAAGACCTATTGTTGATACCATTGCCACAGACATTGATTTTAAACAATCTTAAGAGCTATTTAAAGGTTACGAAAAGACCAAAATCTTTGTTTCTAAGAAGCCTTCTCGAATAAGGATATTACATTTTCAGAGCCTATGGCCAAAATTAGACTAGCTAACTTTGGCCCCCGATCCTTATTTAAAAGCACATTATAACCTGCTTTAAAAAGGTCTTTTGGAGTTATATCAATATCCTTGCAGATATTGTAGAATTCCTGGTAGAGTGAATCTTCATTGTAGCTTCCCTTTTTTAGGATTTCTGCTATTCTCTGTAAAGCCTCTAATTGCTTGTCATTGAGATCCAATCCCTCAGGAACTTTTTCCTGGATTGAGAATTTTTGATCTTCAGGAACATGGTTATCTAGCCAGGTTCTTGCTTTAGCTAATCTATCTTTGATGTCTTTAGCATTTTTCTGATCAAAGTGGCCTGTTTTTTTAAGCATTGCAACTGCATCTTTCTCCTCAGTAAAAACCTGAGAAACCATTGCTGCGAGAGCAAACGTGACCTGAAGGGGTTTTTTCTTTGATTTTAATGTGCTAATCTCATAGAGTCGCTTATAATGCTGGAGCTCTTTTTTATTATCTAATTTTTCTTCGCCAAAAGT
>JASMFX010000075.1 GCA_030751555.1 Candidatus Woesearchaeota archaeon
AGCTCCTGTAGCTCCTCGATAATCAACTTCCAGAAGCGGGTTGCTCAATGCGCCCTTTACAGCTTCATCAACTCGATTATTTGTATCTGAGCTTCCCACACCAATTGATGCAACGCCTCCATTAGTCATGATAGCCTTTACATCAGCAAAATCTAGATTTACTAGGCTTGGAACTGCAATCGTCTCAACAATTCCTCTAATCATCGTGGATATAAGCTCATTAGCAACTGAGAATGCTTGTTGCACAGGCAGATTGCCTGCAATCTCAACCAGTTTGTTATTATCAATTACAATAACTGTATCACAATGCTGCCTTAGTCTCTGCAAGCCAATCTCTGCTTTATCAATTCTTGCTCTCTCAATCTTAAAAGGCATGGTTACGGTTCCAATTATGATAGATCCCATCTCTTGTGCTGTTTTAGCCACAATAGGTGCTGCTCCAGTTCCTGTTCCGCCACCCATTCCAGCGCATATAAATACCATATCTGCATTGCTTATCTTATCCTTTACATCAAGCAAGCTTTCAGTAGCTGCCTCTCCTCCCTTTTCAGGAAATCCGCCACAGCCAAGCCCACGAGTAACATCTCTTCCAATCAAGAATTTCTCATCAGCCTCTGTTATGTCTAAGTGTTGTTGATCAGTGTTGCAGGCAATAATCTCTGCTCCTCTAATGCCTTTTTTGTAAAGCCAGCTTACCATATTGTTGCCGGCTCCTCCAACTCCAATGACTTTTATATGCGCCACTCCTGGCTGCACTGCCTCTTCCATTAGGATCACCTCTTTTTCCCTCTATTCACAATGAAAATGAAAAACCCAATCTGGTATTTCCTTCCCCTCCCTAGTAAGGGGGCCATTGGATTCTTCAAATTGAGAACAAATTAGATTATACTAGTATATAAATGTTACGTTTTTGTATACTGGAGTAGAAATATAGGTATTTGGGTATTAGTTAAGGCTCAACCCTTTTAATCTCTAGATTGTCAAAATCCTTGTCATAGGAAACTATTTGTTCGCAATTCGCTTGTAATGCTGTTGTATAGTGGATTAAGTCAAAGACTCCTAGCGAGCACTCCTGGCCTCTCTTGAGTCCCTCGAATAACAAAAATTGATCTAACTCGTAAATAATGCCTTTTCCTTTGAAGATAGCTTTAATACATTGCCATGCATATTCTTTGTCTTGTTTAATAATAGAAATAGAATGGTATGCTTCTAAAAAGCACAAGGTGTTTGTGACAAAATCAGTTTGCAAGATAAATCTACAATCTTCCTTATCAGGGTTTTCTGTGTAGGCCTTTACCAATATATTTGCGTCAATGAATTGCATTAGCTATTCCTCATCCTATGAGTAAGTTTAATAATTTCTTCAGTAGAATAAATCTTTTTCTGTTTTATTGCATCACCTCTTCGAAACATTTCTTCCATACTAGGAGTATCATCCATTTCTATAATTCTGTTTACCACTGCATCAAAGCTCTCCTTGGGATGCTTTTTCATTTGTTCCAATTTTTTTTTAGTTGTGTCATGCAATTGAATGCTGGTTAATTTCATTTGATTCACCTCAATCTATAGGTGTCTATAGATAGTTATAGAAAGTATTTAAATCTTTCGATAAAAAAGAGGGTTAATTTTCAGATATTTCGGAGATTCTTTGCATCCTACTCCAAAATAAACACAACCTTTATTTAATCCTTCAATCAATAACCACCTATGCAAAAATCCAATCTTCAGAAAATCATCACTCAAATAAAGAGCTACATCGTATCTCAAATACCTGAAAAACAACTAATCTCCCTCTATCTTGTGGGAAGAATCCTAACCAAGGACAAATCTCCCGAGAGTGATATTGATCTCTTTGGCATAGTCTCTGATGATTTTGATCTCAAACAAGAATCTCAGATCAACAACTACTTTGAAAAAAACCCGAAATTCACAGGAAAAAAAGAATGCAGATTTAGAGCTCTTTATCTCTCTGACTTTGAGGGTAGAACAAAGGGAAAAAGCACAATCATACAGGATGTAAAAACTATCAGGCTGTATCTAAAGCTATTCAGGCACAGCAAGTTTAAGCTTTTATCTGGAAAAAAGATCAACTTTTCTAATTTTCCCCTCAAAGATATATCTGATAGAGATGAGTTGAAAATAGACCTTGACATACTCAAATCAAGCATTGCTTATTACAAAAAACATAATTATAAGGAAAAACAACCTTATCCCAATATGTATAACACTGCAAAGTGGGTTTTGCATATTACAAAACTTGAAGCTTGCCTTGCAAAAAAGTGCAAGTATCAGATTTACTTCTACAAACTAAAAAATCTTTTCCCTAGAGGACATATATTCCATGATGCAATGGCTGTACGAAATAGCAATAAGCCCTTTTCAATCAAAGAAAAGAAGGAGTTTATTAAGAAATCAGAAGTCTATACTAACTTGATTGAGAAAAGATTCCTGTAGGATTTTAGACTTCTAAAAATACCTTTTCCGATCCTCCCAAAAATCTTCCAATAATCTAGGGACAAGCATATAAATTCTGTCTGCTATCAATAAAGTATGGCAAAAAACCAAGATCCAATCCAAAATAGAAACATTTATATATCTCAAAGATATATATCTAGAAGATATATTGGTGATTGATGTGAATTTCACCTATGAAGGAAAACCTATCCTCCCAACAAAGGCAGCACTGACTGAACTAAGCAAAATTGATATGGACTTACACGAAGTTGCCTTTATTTTAAAACAAGGTTTTCAACTAAGAAAAAGAAAGAAACACATCACTGAAAAAGCAATAATCAAAGGAAATAAAATTCGCAATGTAGTCATAATCGAATATGAACATTGTTGCAAATTAATTCATGCTGGAGAATTTAGCTTGAGTAGAAAATTTAAAAACAAAGTTTGTGAAAAAAATGGATCTGGAAAACCTAAAAATGAAGTGTGAATGCAACGGAAATATGAAAAATATTAAGACAGAATGGAAAGGTATTGAGATCAGAGCATGGAAATGCAATAAATGCAATGAAGAGGTACTCAACCCAATTGATGCTCAAAAAGCCTTAGAGATAGATAAAGCAAGAAAGAAAAAGGCTTTGCAAGTAAAGCTTAGAAAGGTTGGCAAAAGCAATGTAGTTACAGTACCTCAAGCAATCATGCAGGCTGAGAATCTAAAAAGCGGTCAAACCATGGAGTGGAATATAAAAGGAAAAAAATTAATTCTCACGCATTAATCCTTAGCCAGCGCAAATACACTCTTCACAGCAACAATGACAGTAGCTGGAACAAAGAGTATCAACAAAGCACTCAACATTCTTGCAATAACTGGAATTACACTCAGAACTGTCTGTCCAAGAGCACTTACAATCACCAATACAACACCTGCCATGAGAAATGGTTGCGTTTCCTTCTCAGTTATGTTCAATAATCCAATGATAATCCCTAAGATCACCAAACTTATTGCTAATAATCCACTGATGCTTCCTACTGCACCTAGAACTATTGCCAGTACTACTCCCACTAAGAATGCCCAAGCACCCACTGTTTTAGCCATAATATCACCCATAACCTAGTTGAGAAATCTAATATTTAAAGATTTAGGAACTAGAGGATATGTTTTAGTGATTGGCTCTGTCCCGAAAAGTCCTGCCACCCTTAGTACTCATGCACGAAGTGCATGAGGCTTGCTTCCATGCGAGCCTTCCATGAGTATTATAGTATGAAGGCCCAGGGGGACGCCCCATCGGGGATGGGCCTTAGTGTTCAAGCCTGGCAAAAGGCGAGCCGGTGGCAGGACTCGAACGAAGTGAGATTCGGGACAGAGCCTTAGTGATCACAAAATTTAGATCCTCATTCTAGTGAAAAGAATCTCTTCAAGTAATTCTTATATGCTTCATCGTGCTTTCCGATTGTTAGCAACTGTATGGTGTTTCCTTTAATAGCATAAATCAATCTTATGTTGGAAGTAATAGGTTCTCTGTAGCAATTTATCCCACCACTTAGATGTTTTCCTCTCTCCGGATTTCTTCTGATCTTATCCTTTTTCTTGTAGAATGTTCGCAAATCATTCGAAGATAATCTCGCAAGGTCTTTAGAGAAAGATGGATGAGCTTTAACTACCCATTGAGGAGTCAAGTTTGACCCCTCTCTTCTTTAAGTAAGCATCTATCTCAGCTTCAGATATGGCTATGCTTGGATCTTTTTTTATTTCTTCCAGCCGCTTCATTGCAACAGATTCTTGACCTGTAAGTGTAACAATTTGATCTATCAATTTCTCCATAGCTATTTTTCGCTTTTCATCTGATATTGTAATCGAACTCATAAGAGAGATACAGATATTGTCCTTTATATATTTTTGCCCTAATTTCCTGGAAGAATTTCGAGATTTAGTTACTCGAGGATATGTTTAACCCACTGCTAAGCTACAGCAATAGTAAATCTCTTGAGCGGCATTGTTGCAGATCCTTGCAATGTTATCTCCCCCATAACAAAAGTGTGATAATACTGATTGAGAATTTACTGCTATACTAGATGAAGTCAAAATCTGCACAAGAGGATTGCCCGCATCGGTATTTACAGTACAATCACTTGTAACAGGTGCTATGGTATCGCAAGCCCTCATTACTTCGTAACCGCATACATTCCTTCCTAGAGCATGGCAGGTATCAATAGCAGGTCCCATAGCTGCTACAGGTCTCGCAGTATTATCAACACACCACATACCCAACCTTGTCGTATCAGGAGGACACTTCCATTTTATAGTCCCATCAATCTCTACATTGCCACTCACATCTAATGCAGAGGAGGGAATGGGATTTCCAATACCTACCTTACCATTATCAAAAAATAGATTAACATTTGCTAATCCCCGCTCAACAATAGTGTGACTTTGAGTGCCTTGAGCATAAACCAAAACCCCTCCAACAGCCAAAACAAGGATTAATAACAGTGTAAAGCAAGTTTTAGAAGATAATTCAATCTTAATCATGTAATCATAATCTCAGAATCTGTTTATTTAAAGGTTTCTACTTCCCCTTAAAAAACTTCCCAAAGAATCTGTCAGCAACCTCTTTCCCGTAGAGAGATTGAGTTACGCTAGCCATTACCTTCCTCTTTCCCAGCTCTGTCTCCATGAAAAGAAGAGGAAGCGCATCATATTGATCCCTGACCCTTCTTCTAGCTCCATCGATAAGGTAGGTTTGATCTCCTTTTTGATAGTGTTTTGTGATCTCTTCTATCAATTTCTCAGCAGCCCATAACAGGGGATTTTGTTTGTATCCTCCTAAATCCACCGGCACCTTCCCGAATTTCATAGAATAAAAATAAGCCATACTAGCTAGAGCATCGCTACAATGCAGCACATCACTATCTACCATTGAAGCCCTGTTCATCGTACCTAATATAAAAGCATGGCCCATGTGTTCATACGGCTTGTTTGGTGCATTTTTCCTAATTTTAGAAAAAATTGAATTAACAAGCTGCTTAGCTGGATCTTTTTTCTCTGCATTTTCCAGCTCAGAAGTTAGATCCCTCCCTAAAACAAGTACAGGAATCTGCCTGTATTCATCTAAGGCAATGCACCTATCAGCAAATGCCCTGTTTTTGTTTTCACCAAGAGCATGCTCATAAAAAAAACTAGTCTCTGGGAGTTTTCCCTTAGTTCTTCTTCTACCCCACTGAGATCCCATCCAGGCATGCTCTCTAAGAATATCATGGTACCATCCAAAAAATTTAGACATATACTCTCTTTTAAATTCAGTCTCCTCTTCATCCTTTCTAACAGCATCTCCATAAACTATGAGGGTTCCTGAAATTCCATCATCTGCCATCCAAAGTCCAGCCCGGGCTCTATCTTGAAGCTCTCTTGCTACTCCAAAGAACTGTTTTTGACTGCGGAGCAGTAAAAGTCCATAGTTCCAAACTATTGATTCATTCTCTGAATCAATAAATACATCCAGGTTGCCAGAATTTTCGCTTCCATCCCCTATATCTGTCCTCCTAATAACCCTCTTATATGGCACTGCCATCCCAAGAAAATCTCCTAGAATTTGTGATTCACTCATTACCTGAGGGTCTGCTTCCTCAGCACAGACACTATTCAGAAGGCTATCAAGAAAACTTGGTCCTGACCAGAGAGTAATCCTAATTCCAATTAAAGGTGCAAAAAGATATCTCAATAATCTTGGATTTCTCGGTCTGGGTACACTACTATTGGACATTTCAACCAAAAACACAACTCTATCTTAAAAATTTATGTATTCTAAAGAAGTCATTAATCCGAAACTCAGCTTTCAATCATTTCAATCTCAATATTCAACCCTTCAGGGATAGGTACTCTCATAACTAATCTCAAAGCTCTCTCATCTATTCCTAAATCAATCAAACGCTTGTGAATCCTCATCTCATAGCGTTCCCAAGAAGCCTTTCCCTCACCACAAGGGGTTTTTCTAGTAGTAACTTTTAATTTTTTAGTAGGAAGAGGGATTGGTCCACGCATATCTACTCCAGTCTTATCCGCAATGTCATTAATGTAACTGCAGACCTCGTTCACCTTGCTGATGTCGGTGCTTGCTATTTTTATTCTTGCTTTTTGCATCACAATCACTTATTCTTGACCGGGGCGCGGGTACCACATGATAAGCAGTGCTTACCATGAATTGAAAAGATATTACTTCTTTGTGAGTTCAATACACATACCAGCTGCAACTGTGGATCCAGAGTCTCTAATAGCAAATCTGCTAAGTTGAGGTATTTCCTTTTGGGTCTCAATAACCATAGGCTGTACTGGCTTTACTTTAACAATAGCGGCATCGCCATTCTTAACAAAGTCAGGATTCTCAGCTACAGTTTCACCTGTTGCAGGGTTTAATTTCTTTTCAATAGCTTCAATAGTACAAGCTACTTGTGCTGTATGCACGTGGAACACAGGTGTGTAACCAGCTGTAACAACAGTTGGATGGTTTAAAACCACAATCTGAGCCTTGAATTCAGTAGCAACTGTAGGTGGATTGTCAGTATGGCCAAGAACATCGCCTCTGGTAATATCCTTTTTGCCTATACCTCTTACATTAAATCCAATATTATCTCCAGGTTCTGCTTTTTGCAGCTGCTCATGGTGCATCTCGATTGTTTTACACTCTCCTTCAACACCTTTGCCTTCTCTTCCTGGGACAACTACTACTTTGTCTCCTACTTTCATCACGCCAGTCTCAACTCTTCCAACTGGAACAACACCTATACCGGTAATATTATAAACGTCTTGTAATGGTAATCTCAATGGTAGATCTGTTGGTTTTTCAGGCTCTTTTAGCTCATCTAGCTGTTCTAAGAGTGTTTTACCTTCATACCATCCCATATTCTCAGATTTCTTAGCAACATTATCACCAACTAATGAAGCAATCGGAATAAAAGGTATCTCATCAGGGTTGTAACCCACGGTTTTTAGCAAAGTTTGTACTTCGCCCTTTAGTGTGTCAAACCTTTTTTGATCGTATTTTGCCATATCCATCTTGTTTACAGCAATAATCAGTTGATTAACACCTAAAGTTCTTGCCAAGAAAACGTGCTCTTTTGTCTGTGCCTGGATACCATCGCTTGGGTTTCCAGAAACAACTAAAACGCCAGCATCTGCCTGAGCAGCGCCAGTAATCATATTTTTGATAAAATCCTTGTGCCCTGGGGCATCAATAATTGTGAAATCAAACTTTTGTGTAGTAAATTTCTTATGAGCAAGGTCAATTGTAACTCCTCTTTCTCGCTCTTCCTTAAGATTATCCATAACAAAGGCAAATTCAAAACCGCCTTTTCCTAGCTCTTCAGCTTTTTCCTTAAGTTTTCTCATTGCTTGTTCGTCAATATTACCAGAATCAAAGAGTAATCTACCTACAGTAGTGCTCTTTCCATGATCTACGTGTCCAATAAAGACCAAATTTAAGTGTGTTTTATCAGCCATTTTACTATTTCCTCCACATTCGTTTACGTATTAAACGTTCTATGAAGAAATTCGAGGGGGTTTATAAAGATTACGCTTTGGGAAGGGTTTTCCCACATCTCCACAAAGCTTTTATACTAGTTTTTCTGAAAACACTAAATGAAATTATTTGCATCCTGGAAGGAAAAGAGAGCCAGGAATATCTACATTGCAGGAATCTGCGCTATGCTTCTTGCAGGTGTTCTTAGAATCAGCGGATACACCAATAGTTAGACCAAACAGATTGAACCTTCTATTGCTAATGCCCCTAAGGTTATTAACACTCAAGGTGTCGCAGCAGCTAAAAAAGGTGGAAACTTAGTAGCTAATAAACCAGGACAGCAAGAAGCAGAGACAAAAGTTGAGGAAGAACCACCTAAAGAAGGCCCTCCAGAGATGTCAGATGAGGAGAAAAAAGCCTGGGATGGTTTTAAAGCTGCTTCCAGGTTGCGATTGGGTCATCTAAAAGCGGGTATCAAAGTTTCCAAAGAGAAGCACCAAATAAACGATGGTGCGTCAATAGTTTTGACTTTTCTAATACACAAATTAACTATCGATGAGACATTAGAAGAATTTAGAAAAAAGTACCCTAACATCCCTAAATATGCCCGAGCCTTACATGCTGAGATTGATTTAGATATCTATCTAGCTGTTGAAGCATGGATGTTTCAAGATGCCATGGAAACTTTTGATAAGTTCAAGGAGCTTAAGTCCTCATCAATACAAAAACCTGAAGCAGTGCTCAACTTTTTACAGTCATATGCTGAAAATTTCAATAGGGATGCAACTGTATTTTACTCAAGTAAAATGGCTCCTATTGTCGCAGCCTATGTTGCTAAAAAGGGCAATGTAATGCTGATGGCAGCTCATATAGGCATATTACCTCCTGGGGCACATAAAATGCTAATTGATGCGATCGAAGATGGAGAAGAGAGATCACACTTATCAGAGAAAATAAAAAACTTAGAGGCACAAGACAAGGGAGATGCATATAAGCTAGTTTACAAAAACGTTTTAACACATCTTTTTGGTCTTATGGCAAATCATCATCTGAATGTGTTGAATTTAGTTGTCAGGATTTAGGAGATGGAGCTTTTTGTGGTTGTTTTGATGTTACACAGGATCCTATTCCTCTTTGTACTTGTGAAGATTTGCAGAGGATGAATGAAAATGTAAATGCTAATTATGAATTGCAGAATGATATTGATTGTTCAGATACTATAAATTGGGATGAGGATAATGATGGGGTTGCTGAAGGTTTTAATCCAATAAACCCTTTTTCAGGAATTTTTGATGGTCAAGATCATATCATACTAAATTTAAATATTAACACTCCACTGAAAGATTATGTTGGACTATTTAGTCAAATTGGTGATACTGCGATCATAAGGTCTGTTGGATTAGAAGGAGGAGATATAAGGGGAAGGAAATTTGTTGGTGGTTTGGTAGGACGAAACGCTATAGGATCTGTCTTTAGTTCTTATGCTATTGTGGATGTGAGTGGAGATGAATCTGTAGGAGGCTTAATAGGAAAAATCTATTATATGGGGGGAGAAGTTTCTAGTTCTCATGCTTCTGGGAGTGTGAGTGGCAATATGTTTGTTGGTGGTTTGGTAGGAGAAAACGATAGAGGATCTGTCTCTAGTTCTTATGCTTCTGGGAGTGTGAGTGGCAATATGTTTGTTGGTGGTTTGGCAGGATATACCATTAAGGGATCTATTTCTAGTTCTCATGCTTCTGGGAGTGTTAATGGTGGGAGTAGGGTTGGTGGTTTGGTAGGACATACCAATAGAGGACCTATTTCTAGTTCTTATGCTTCTGGGAGCGTGAGTGGAAATGGTGATTTAGTTGGAGGTTTATTAGGATTTAACGATAGAGGACCTATTTCTAGTTCTTATGCTTCTGGGAATGTTAATGGTGGAGGTAGGGTTGGTGGTTTATTAGGATATCAAGAGGCTGGATCTATTTCTAGTTCTTATGCTTCTGGAAGTGTAAGCGGAGTTGGGGAAGTTGGTGGTTTAGTAGGATATTCCAGGGATGGAGGAATTTCTTCTAGTTCTTTCTGGAATACTGAAACTAGCGGCATGTCTTCAAGTGCAGGGGGGGATGGTAAAACCTCTACTCAGATGAAAGATCAATCTTCGTATCCTGATGCTTGGGATTTTACAAATGTTTGGGCTATTGATGCAAATATTAATGAGGGTTATCCTCATTTGATGGTTATGGATTAGCAATAGAAAAATAATGATATTCTAAATAGAAATTCCTTAAGCACCAACCATAGCATCAGTCAGTCCTTTTCTGTCTTTGATCTGTTTAATGATCTTGTCCTGTTGCTCATTTGGCAGTTTTTCAAACATCTGATCTACTAAAGAACTATTACCTCTTCCACCTGTGGCTGATCTCAAATCAGAACTCCATCCAAACATCTCTCCAACAGGCATCTTTGCAGTTACAATAACCAAACTACCCTCTTCCTGCATCTCTAATAACTGTCCTCTTTTATTCTGGACTAATTTTGAGATCTCCCCCATAAACTCAGTAGGAGCTTCAATCCTTAAAATCTGTAAAGGCTCATACAAAACCGCCCCAGCAGTCATCATCGTTCCTCTTATACCCTCTCTAACAGCAGGATACATCTGGGCAGGCCCTCTATGGATTGCATCCTCGTGTAGTTTCATGTCTTCCAATACAATTTTGCAATTAATACAAGGCTCTTTGCACAATGGCCCTGCTTTCATAACATCTTCAAACATGTCAAAAATCATTTCAATAACTTCTCCAATATGAACCTGTCCTCTTGTAGCATCAACAAACAGGTTTCCTTTAAACACATTCTTTACTTTAACAGCTTCCTTAGAGTTCATCCCAGCTTCTACCAATACATCTCTAATAGCAGGATCTTTTTTCTTAATCCTTCCTTCAGGCAGTTTTCCATCTTTAATAGCATGGATAATCTCCTCTGGCAATGGTTCTACAGTGAAAAAGATATGATTGTGTTTGTTAGGACTCTTTCCCATAATTTCCTGCCCTGTTTTTGTTACAGTCTCTCTATAAACAACAATAGGTGGACTTGTCGTTACCTCGACTCCCTTCTCAGTAAGAATCCTGTTTTCAATAACCTCTAGATGCAATTCACCCATTCCATGCATAAGGTTCTCCCCTGTTTCCTCATCAATCTCGATCTGGACAGTAGGATCCTCTTTAGCAACAATACGCAAGACCTCGATAAGTTTAGGAAGATCTGCTGGTTTTTTAGCCTCAATTGCTTTTGTAACAACAGGATCAAAAATATGACTGATTTTTTCAAAAGGCTCTGTTGGACCTTCTGTGATGGTCTCTCCAACCGAAGTTTTTAGTCCTGAGATGCCAATAATATTGCCTGAAGGAACATCATCAACAATCTCTCGCTTGGCTCCATTGTAGACAAAGACATTCTGAACCCTTGCTTTTGCCTTGCCAAGATTTTGATAAACCTCACTACCTTTTTTCATTGTCCCTGAGAACAATCTTCCAGCTGGAATCTCTCCAGCCTGAGGATCAACAACAATCTTAGTAACTACAAAAAACAAAGGACCATCTGGATCACCGTTAATCAATGCCTGTCCTTCCTCTGACTCAATGTCGCCATGCCAGATATTTGGAATCCTGTATTTTTGTGCAACATCAGGGTTTGGCAGATGCTTAATAACCATGTTCAAAACAACATCATGCAAAGGAGCCTTATCACGCAGGGCTTTTATTTTTTCTTCATCATCAGATCCAAAAACATCAATAACATCTTTAAATCCTATCTTCTTTTTCTGCATATAATCTGCAGATAATGCCCAGTTTTGAAAAGCAGAGCCAAATGCAACGCTTCCATCCTGCACATCAACATGCCATTTATCCTTAAGTTCCTCAGGAGCAATCTCCCTGATAAGATTATTAACGTGAGTAATGATTTTCAAAAACCTTTCTTGCATCGCTTCAGGTGTGAGCTGCAATTCCTTAATTAGCCTATCCACCTTGTTAATAAACAAAACAGGCTTTACTTTCTCTCTCAATGCCTGCCTCAAAACCGTTTCAGTCTGAGGCATAACTCCCTCAACAGCACAGACAACAACTATGGCTCCATCTACAGCTCTCATAGCCCTTGTCACATCC
>JASMFX010000076.1 GCA_030751555.1 Candidatus Woesearchaeota archaeon
CAAGAAACGTCCAGAGAGGCCTTATGCTGGAAAGCTTTGCAGTCCTTGCCTACGTCATCTTATGAAAGAGGAAGCAAGAAAGGTGACCTTAAATGTTTGAAGTTGGACGCTTAGCAGTAAAAATCGCAGGCAGAGACGCAGGCAAAAAATGCGTTGTGATTGAGGAATTAAAGGATAATCGTGTTCTCATTGATGGCGAAACTAGAAGAAAAAAGTGCAATCCTAAACATCTAGAACCTTTGGGAAGCATTATTAAAATCTCAAAAAGTATCTCTCATGAGGATCTAAAAAAAGAATTAAAAAAACTTGACATAGAAATCAGAGAGACTAAACCAAAAGAAACAACAGAAAGACCAAAAAAACAAAAGAAAAAATCCTCTTCCGAAGAAACAAAACCTTCAGAAAAATCAAAAAAACCAATTACTAAGAAACCTAAGAAATAATCTCATAGAGTTCTGTCAAATTCAATTCTAAAGCACCAACAGGAGTTTCTAAAGAAAAGTTATCTAATACCTTGGGAGAGATTTCTCCAACATATCCTATCTTTTTACCCCCAACAATCACTCTTCCAACCCTTCCTTCAATAAAAGATTCATGATTGGTTTCCTCAACCTCAAACTCTATTCCTATATTCCTTAAAAGATACTCAAGAACCTGCTTAATTTTTGTGTAGTCCATCTTATCTTTAGCCACTACAACCCCTAATCTCTGATGTTCTAAAATACCACTCTCCTCCTTAGCATCTTGCTTGAATATAGAACCAATATCAAAAATCTCTTGAGGGTATTCGTTATGCTTATTTCCTGCAAGAACATCCATAAGACTTGGAATCATCCAAGCCCTCAACATATTATATTCCAACGTTGCAGGATTCTTGACTTCAACCAATGGCAAAACTGTCTTCATCTTTGTGTTCTGTACATCTTTGTTACAGAGATGAAACGTTATAACCTCTGTCATTTTTAATCCAATCAGTAATGTAGCAATTTTATTTTTGAATAACTCAAATTGATCCTCTGATCCAATTGTAGCGACCTTTGGGATCTCCTCATTAAAATTTTCATATCCATATGCAATAGCAATATCTTCAATCAGATCTACCATGTGGATAACATCTGATCTATAAGCTGGAACCAAAACCTGCTTGCCATCAACCCCATACCCCATTCTTTCCAGCAGGTTCTTCACTTCTTTATCTCCTAACTCCAAACCAAGTCTTTTATTGACATATCTTACATCAAGATTCATTTTCTCAGGATTCAAATCAGGCGTTATCAATTTTTTTGTCCCATCCACTATTTTCATGGAATAAATACTCCCACCCATATCTGCCAAACATGTTACTAACATATTGAGGCCCTTTTGCAATGATTCCAAATTATGACCTGAAAATTCGATAAATGCTTCTTTAGTATCAGCAGTAATCTTCCCAGTCTCATCTGAATTAATAATTGGTGGCACAGATAATACTCTCTGCTCTGAATCAATAAACACTGGGAAAACATCACACCCATCCAACAAATGACCATACTCTCTTCCAGCACTATGTTCACTAAGCATCTCCTTTGCGTTCATCTCACGCTCTGCCTCTAAAGGTCTAAAGACAATCTCGCTAGGTTTTTTTGCTGTATAGGTAATAGGCATAGAGATATTCTCCATAGGATAAATCCCAATCGCTACCTTCTTTCGATTTCTTCCAAAGCTAACATGGAGTTTTTCTTGGATCTGTATAAGCTCTCTGATTTTTTCATCATCAAGCTTCAGATTTTTTACTATTGCGCCAACTGTAAAAGGTCTTACTGTCTTAACAGCTTTCTCAACAATAATGGATTCTCCAGAATTATTCACACTGTATTTTTTCAATCCTTTCTTTGCTCCTATAAAACTAGCCAAGGCCCTTCCTAGGCCCTGTTCTGATAGGAGATCAGGCCTGTTGGGAAAAACCTCTACAGTAATCTCGTTTCCCTCAACACCCTCCAGATCAGTTCCTAAATAGGATATCCTATCCTTCAGTTTTTCAAGAGACAGCTTTCTACCAATAAGCTTTTCCAGGACTGTTTTATTGAGTGTTACTGTTGGCATTTTGAATTTTTTATTATTTCAAATAAGCCGAATACCTCACACTTCAGTGTGAGGATGAGGCTTTTTGAAGTTTAAAATCCGAGCTGGCGATACCACACACTTTAGTGTGTGGAGAGCCCTCGGATTTTTTCATTTATTTTACTAAAGTCATTTCATAAACATCTTGAACTCCTTTAGCTGTTTAATATCATTTTTGTAAAAATCTCTCGAATCCTTTATCCCATAATAATCTGTCAATATCCTTTCCAAACCTAAACCCCACGCCAGGACAGGCACATCAATACCTAATAGGGGCTTGACAAGCTCTGGTCTAAATACTCCTGAACCACCTAATTCAATCCATTGTTTTTTCCCAGGATGAAAAACTTCTATCTCACAACTAGGCTCAGTGTAGGGAAAATGCGCAGGCCTTAGCCTCACATCCTCATAACCCATCTTTTTAAAAAACTGTTTCAAATACCCCAATAAATTCCTAAAATTTGCATGCTCATCAATTACAATCCCTCCAATCTGATAAAATTCAAATAAATGCTTCCAATCCAAAACCTCATTCCGAAAAACCTTCATAATCTGAAAAGTTTTTTTTGGAAGATCATCTTTGTTAAGTCCAGCTAATACTCTGCCGCTTAAAAAAGTGTCATGAGTTATAAGAAGATTCCTCTTAGCTTCCTCTTCACTCCAATCAGTGCCATAACCCTTGCTCCCGGTAGTGCCTCCATTCATATGTGCTGCTTTTACTTTCTTCACAATTTCCTTAGGAAGTTTTCCAAACTCAGGGTCTTTCAAATAAAAGGTATCCTGCATCTGTCTTGCAGGATGATCCTGAGGTACATATAATGCATCAAGATCCCAAAACGCAGTTTGCACCAAATCTCCCCTCTGTTCTTCAAAGCCCATCTC
>JASMFX010000077.1 GCA_030751555.1 Candidatus Woesearchaeota archaeon
ATTGAAGTAGCACTTCTACCTGTCCTAAACTGCTGTATGATCCATTTTCTCTTCTTCTCGGTTAACTCAATCATTCAATATCACCAAAAAGAAGAAAATTAGAAGAATATTAAAAGTGTGAACAGATTATCGAATTGAACATGTTGATTTTCCAACCAGAACATTTTTATACCCAAAATTCTAGGATCTGTTTGAATACCATGAAAAAAAGAGTGTTTTTGTTACTGTTTGTACTACTTGTAAGTTTGTGGATTGTTAATGGGCAGAGTGGCTATGATGAAAGTTCTTTAGATGGTGTTCTTGGGACTGCTTCTAGTCAGAACTTAGGGGGATTGCCTCTTCCACCTCCTCCTGCTATACCTGGAGGCTCTGACAGCGGGAATAATGCTGGAAATGGCAATCAAGACAATAACAATGATAATACTAATGGTTTTTTTGCTGTGAGGGTTGTTAATGAAAACACTGTTGAGATTACAGTAAATACTCTTGGAACAACTGGTTTTATTCTCACAGAGAAACTCAATGGAGTTGTTGCTACTAATGTTGGTCAGGGAGGTGCTTTTAATAGTCAAACAAATGAGGTAAGATGGACAAAACTGAATAATGCTGTTACAAAATTTACATATCAATTCTCTGGTTCCGGGATTGTTACTGGAACAATAACGGGGGGGGATCCTGCTGAGACTAAGGATATTGCAGGACAGGTTAATTTAAGGGGTGGTACAACCCAAACTGATCCTTCAACAGATTCTACAGATCTTCCGTCAGAGCCTCAGACTCCCAGAACAACGAATACAAACGTTGGACGAGCAATTGGTCTTCCTCCAGCTCCTCCTCCAGTTCCTGTGGGTAATGCAGCAAATTCACCTTCTGTGCAAACTCCACAAAGGAGAGGTACTACTCCTCAAAATCAACAAAGAGCTACAACCCCTGGTTTTGCAACTCCTTCAAGAAGGACTACTCAGACGCCACCAGTTGCTCCTCAAACTCCCGGGCAGCAGGGTGGAAGAGCTGGTAATCCTGCTATTCCAGGAAGGCAATCTCCTCAGACCAGGCAGACTCAACAATCTAACAACAATAGAAGAAATGCTCAATTGGATACGTCTGGTTTGCCTTTGGGAACTCAAGAACCTTCAGTGCAACAGCCAGCACCTATAAATGCTAGGCGTACTCTCGGATTTGATCCAGAGTTTAACGATGAATTTGAAACAGAGTCTGGATTATCAAGTCAGGTTTCTAAAGAGCAACAGGAACAGATTCTTTCTTCCTCTTCTACTGAAAACAAAGGAACAGTATCTCAAGATGGGGATGATGAGGATGGAGGGGGTTTTTTAACTAGTCTTCTGTGGATTTTAGGTATTGCCGCTTTAGTTGGAGCGCCTACTTACATGTTTATCATGCATCGCAAACATGGACTAGGTCAAAAATCAGTTGCTCCAACGAGCCAGACTCCTGCTCAACAACAGGCTCAATTTAGTTATGGGCAGATGATTTCATCGTTAAGTTATTATATAAGTACTAATATGCATAAAGGATATACCTATCAGCAGCTCTATCCTGTTTTAAGACAGCAGGGATATACTGATCAACAGATTATACAGGCATATCACATGGCAATGAGACAATGGTCATAGAAAAAATCTTTCAACCCTACTGGATAGAGAGAAGGCCTCTCTATTCGCTCTATCTTGGCCTAATTTTCTCAGTATTTGGATTCATTACTGCTTTGTTGTTGTTTAGAGATGTGCTTGGACTTGCTTCTATCTTTTTTACTGTCATGTTAGCCTTGCCAAGCATCAATTCGCTGCTTAGATATGAAGAGTATCTTGAAGTAAAGGACAAGGAAGGATTTTTTAAGGAACATGAAAATATTTTTGATGTTTTTCTGTATTTTTTTATCGGAGTTTTTTTAGTTTTCTTTATCTTAGGGTTGATTAATACCTCTTGGGTTTACAATGCAGGAATTGTTATAGCGCCTCCTGCTGAGCATATAAAACTGGGTGCTGGGCAAAATCTACCTGCTCCTCCTCAACTTGATTCTATGGGGGGCCTTGCAAAGAAACCTTTTCTTAATCTGAATATGCACAAGGTGTATTCAATTATTATTAATAATCTCTATGTTATGCTTGTTGCGTTTGCTCTCTCATTGTTCTATGGGGCTGGTTCACTATTCCTTGTTATTTTTAATGCATCTGTTTGGGCCTCTGTCACAAGCCAGGTTGTTCTGATGAAATCAGAAGCTGTTGGCTTATTTTCCCAGACAGTATTTGCTACGTGTAATCTCTCAGTTATGTTTATCCATGCTATCCCAGAGATGGCAGCATATCTTTTAGCTGCGATTGGAGGTGGTGTTTTATCCAAGGCTTTATGGAAGGAAGGGATAAAATCACCTAATTTTTGGAAGGTTTTCAAGGATGCATTTATTCTTATGGGCATTGCAGTGTTGGTAACTATTGCATCTGGATTTATAGAGGTTGGAATCTCTGAGAAATTGTTTACTAATAATGTTTGTGGCACAAGCCAGTTTTGGTTTATTATAGTTGGTGGTGTGCTTATTGCAGTTATTATTCTCCTTGAGCTTTTACGATGGAGACATAAGAAAAAAGGTAATGCTTTGGGCAGTAGCAATCTATCCAATGAAGGAGTGTATAATTCGGAAAGTAGTTCTCGCTAGTAGAGTATATAGGTCATTTTTAAACTTTTTAAAGGACACACCTACATATAGGGTTTCCTAGTTTGTGAACCACTTTTCACATTGAAGATGTTGGTTTAGACGACAAAGCGTC
>JASMFX010000078.1 GCA_030751555.1 Candidatus Woesearchaeota archaeon
GACGCTTTGTCGTCTAAACCAACATCTTCAATGTGAAAAGTGGTTCACAAACTAGGAAACCCTATATGTAGGTGTGTCCTTTAAAAAGTTTAAAAATGACCTATATACTCTACTAGCGAGAACTACTTTCCGAATTATACAACTGTGGTTCTATTATTTTCTTCTCCCCTTGGGATAATTACACTTTCAATTTTTCTTATCTCCCCCTGCCCAGGCGAGGGGAGATAAGAAAAATTACTGTTGGAATAAGTACAGATGACCGGAAACTAAAGGGTCAAGCCCGAACCAAAAAGGGCATTGTGCATAGGATAATTGTATTAACAACATTTTTAAACTCGATTCTTGATATTTGTGGTATGATCAATTTGTTATTAGCACTCTCACCTGTTTTGTTAATTGTTATTCTTTTGCTTTTGAGGAAGCCATTAACTAAAGCCGCTCCAATTACGTTTCTCTATACGCTTGTCATTACCTTGACTATTTGGAAAATGACTCCTCAAGTGGTTGCTGCTTCTACCTTAAAAGGATTATTGGTAGGGATTGATATTCTACTGATCATATTTGGAGCGATCTTTTTTCTAGAGTTCTTACAGAATACCAAGTTGCTTGTCTCGATTGAATACTATCTCAGTAGTTTATCCTCAGACCGGAGGGTTCAAGCGATTATTATTGCGTGGTTATTTGGAAGCTTTATTGAAGGAAGTGCTGGGTTTGGTACTCCAGCTGCAATAGTTGCTCCACTGCTTGTAGGTATTGGATTTCCAGCGATTATTGCTGTGAGTGTGGCGCTTATTGCAGATAGCACTGCTGTTGTTTTTGGGGCAGTAGGAACGCCTATACGGGTTGGATTGACTGGTTTGGAGATTGGGATGATTCCTTACCACAGCGCATATATCAATCTTTTTTTAGGAGTACTTGTTCCTGTATTGATACTTTGTGTTCTGGTTTATGGTAGCAAAAAAAGGTCTTTGAAAGCAGTAGTGGATTGTCTGCCTTTTGCTTTGTATGCAGGTGTTGCTTTTACTCTTCCTCATTATTTATTTACTCAATTAGGGCATGAATTCCCTTCAATGTTAGGAGCTCTTGTTGGGTTGATTATTGTTGGGGTAACCACTAAACTTGGATTTCTTGTTCCTAAGGACAAGTGGAGCTTTGATGGGAAGAAAAGTAAGATTGTTAAAACAGAGGTTGGTTTTTTGAGAGCTATTTTTCCTTATGTTTTGCTTTCTGGACTCTTGATTGGTGGGAAGTATCTTCTTAAGTCGTTTACGTTTTCTTTGGGAGGGGGCTTGATGCATACGTTTAACTTGTTTAATCCTGGAATTTTGTTTTTACTTACTATTCTGATTATTAATTTGGCGTATAAATATAGGCATGTGTGTGGACCTGCTTGTAGTGAGGCTTCGAAGATTTTGGTAAAGCCGTTTATTGTGATTGCATCTATCACTGCATTTGTCCAAGTGATGATTTATTCAGGAGCAAATGGGAGTGGGTTAGGGAGCATGATTGAGATTATTGCTTCGGTAGCGCAAACAGAGCTGTTGCCTTTGTTAGCGCCGATTATTGGAGCTTTTGGTGCGTTTATTGCAGGAAGTGCCACTGTTTCTACCTTACTCTTTGGAAAGTTCCAGTTTTTAGCTGCTCAGAATTTAGGTTTAGATACTGCTAAGATTTTGGCATTGCAGTTAGTTGGTGCAGGGATTGGGAATATGGTTGCGCTGACTAATATTGTAGCTGCACAGGCAACTGTAAAATTGCATCATAAGGAAAGAGAGATTTTGAAGTTCACTGTTGTTCCTTGTTTGATTTATTTAATTCTAGCTGGATTGTTTGGGATTTGGTATGTTGGGTGAGAATTCTAGATTGTACTTTTCTCGTAAGAGTTTCGATAATTCTGAAAGAAACCACAGGTCACTGGACAGAGAGTGGCGTGAGGTATTTAAAGAACTAATGTTCTAAGGTTATATGAAATTTAAAATTGACCTTAGTAAAAAAGATAAATTGAAAGGATTAGAATTACCAGATAATCCTAGTCCTGAATTAGCTTATTTAGTTGGAGTATTAGCAGGAGATGGGAATATTTTTGTTAGAAAGGAAAAACATGATTATCGTGTAAAATGTGTTGGTGATCCAAAACATGAAAGATTGTTTTATGATAATGTTTTGAAAAGAGCAATGTATCAAGTATTTAACATTATGATTGATAATAAACTGCAGGATTCATCCAAGACTTATGGATTTTATATTTATTCTAAAGCTCTTGTTACTTACTTGAACCAATTTGGAGGATTGCCAATAGGAAAGAAGTATTCCAAACTCAGAATTCCAAAATGGATAGGGAAAAAAGGTTTTATACCTCAGTTTATAAGAGGTTTAGCTGATACCGATTTCTGCTTGACATATAAAAAGGGTAACTATCCTTGTATCGTGGGTAGCTCAAAATCCAGAGAATTCTTCCAAGAAGTATCAGTTGAATTAAAGAAGCTTGGATTTACATTCTATGAGGTCTATGACAGTAAGCAGTATGATAGTCGATTTAAGAAAGGATATTCGATAATTAATAGAATTGAAATTAATGGTTGGAAAAATTATTGTCTTTGGATGCATAAAGTAGGATTCACTAATCCAAGAATAATAAAGAAAATAAATGCCGTAGTTAGGAACTACGGCCAATAGCGGGGGGTGGACTTCCACGGAAAAACACAACAGTGTTCAACTTTTGAACCACCGACTTCCTCACTGTTAAGCGAACTTAACGGTACTGAGGGTTATGAGCCCTCCGGGCACTCCTAGCTGCCCCACCCCGCTATAAGTATGTGAATCAATGGATCATTTATAAATATTGCTAAAATAGAGAAATTAGCTCAGATCATAATATCTCCAATGGAGAATATCATGTTTTCGTAATCTACCCACCCAGTAACCACCTATAACCCCTATATTGCCTTCTTGGGTTGTAATACATGCTGATTGGAAAGAGGTCATACGAGGATTGGCGTGTTCAAGGCCTTCTGCACAATCATCGTAGGTTACTTCGTCAAAGCGCTTATTAACTATTTTTAAAGGAACAGATGCTCCTCCTTTGATGGTTATATCATCGAATGAACGTTTAATAAAAATGTCTGTATAGCGGGATGGATTTGGTTTGTACTCTCCTATGCTAAAATCAATTGCTGCATGTGGCTTTGGTCCATAAGGCCATGATCCTTGAATGAAAGGTGGTTCTTCATATACCTTTTTGCAGTAGGGTTTTTCTCCTTCCGGTTCAACGCAGACACCGTTACAGAGTACTTTTGTTTTCCATTCTGTTGTGCAATCAGGATTTAAGAGTTCTCTTTGCAGGTATTTTCCTTGAGTGCATTTCCAGTTAGTTGTCCATTTATGCTGGCAGATTTGGAGATTGCCTGTTATATCGTTGTAATCAACAACTTTTACTGCATTTCCTACTACTGTAGGCTGAACATTCACAAGGATAAGAAAAATAGTTATTACGGTTAGGATTATGATAACATTCTTCATAAGTTAGCTTTCGGATATAAGGGTATATAAAGTTTTTGGAAAAGTTGGCTTTGAAGCACTTGTAGTTTGGATACCAGAAAGACTTAAATAGGTGATTTGTTGATGGGGAGGTATGGCAATTCTAAGACGAGGTATCTCTGGTGAAATAGAGAAAATGAAACGTCAGTTGCATTCTCCTTCATTTAAGGTACCTGATAATTGGTTTTGGTGGGATAAAAAGATAGCGCATTTTAATGAAATTGTGTATGCAGATGTTGCTGTTGTGAAGCGTATTCATATTTTTTATCTGCATGCAAAGGAAAAAAAGAAAACGGAACTGACTGAAAAGATTTTGCAGTTAGCAAGAGAATTAAGAAAAGATATTGACATTATTTTACAACAGAGTGCTCCTGATGCTCGTACCCAAAAAAACGAGGCAATGGTTGTGAATGAGTTGATTAGATCACTTGATAGGTTGCTGGGTAAAATAGTATATATACCTGACTATGAAATAGAGAAAAATTGGGAGGCGTTTCAACCAAAGGCTATCCAGGTTATTAATGGCAAGTATCCTTTCTATGATAGTAGTTCGATATCATTTGGTAATCCTAGGATTCCTGATCTGCCGAAGGTAGTTAGAGTTGATGCATTAATTGTTAGTTATAATGACGGTGGAAAATAGATGGGTTTAACTTTGCGAAATGTGAATATACTCTATGGTCATGGATACGAAGGTAGAAGAGCAGGTGGGGGAGTATCGGTAAAATATTGGAAGTTTGGGAATGGGAGCAATGTTGCTAGGGTATTGAAAGAGATTGAAGAAACAGGAATGAAGATTGACGCACTGTTAGTATGTAATCCAGGAGGCATAACTCTACGTCCTGAAGGAAAGTATATCTATATTAAGAAGGGAAGTCCCAAGGTAAATGTGTCTTGGGGAAAGGATGGATATGTCATTGGGACCATCACAAATAAGCCAGGCCAAGTGGAGTTGGATTTTAGTTGTCCACCGGCACTTGCTAGGATGATAAAGGTGAAGGATGATCTTGGTATAAAGGTCAACAATAAATGAACAAATTCTGGTTTAAACCCAAGAAATATGGTTATGGTGCTACTCCTAGCTCTTGGGAGGGTTGGTTAGTTACTGGAGTGTTTATTCTTGTTGTTTTATGGAGGGCTTTGGTTTTGGAAGGGGTTCAACGTCTTTATTTGGAGATCTTTGTAATGGTGGTTATTTTAATACAGATTGTTAAGGTTAAGACAGATGGTGTTTGGAAGTGGCGGTGGGGTAATAAATAGTGGAAAATTATATATACTTAGAGTCTAGGTAAGGTGTTATGTTTGAGTATCAACTTTTTGTAGAGGAGTTTGAGTTTCTTGAGACTGGTGATTTTTTTCTAGGAGGGTATTTTTCTAGAAGGATTAAGAAAACTATAGTAATTAGCAATCTTGACAGGAGAATATTCAAAAAACAATGGAAAAAGATGGGTTTTAAAATTTCTCATCTAAAGAAGTTTTTAAAGGAATTTAAAAAAGAGGAATATCCTGAGATATGGCAAGGATCAGTACCTCCTTTTGAGAAGAAAGAAGTGGATTTGTCAAGAAGAAATTTTTGCAAAGCAGCACTTGCTGCAGGCATATTGCTTCAAGGAGCACAGATTTTTAATATAGCAGACCAATTTAGTATTTTTGCAGGGGAAATTGAAGAAGAAAAGAAAAAGCCAGAGGATCCTTTAGCGAGCAAAGTACAAATAAAATCTATGGAAGATACTTATAAGATTAAATTGAAAGGGGCTTTTACAATAGGAGAGATTGGGATGATTTCAAGAGCTCTTAAGATTATTATCAGGGGATGTGGTGACTTTAGAAAAAAAGATTTTATCAAACTTACTATTGAAAAATATGATTTAGATACACCACCCAATGAGCAGATGAAGAAGGTAAAAGAGTTGAAGGATCATATCGATGAAATGAGAAAAAATTTTGGAAAACTCTATGCTTTTGATCAGAACCTCAAAAAATTTTACACAGAGCTATATAATAAAGCACCCAACAAGAAAGCACTGGGATTTACTCTTTATGAGATTTCGACTGATGATTTCAAGGAGTTTCTTAATCATCGGAAGAGATTTGATTTAAGAGAGATTAATCTGGTTTTGTTGGGCACGTCACAGAGCTCGGCTAAGGGTTCTGATGTAGTACAAATTGATAGTCTTGAGGACTTAGAAGAGGATTATCTACCTACTTTCCTCCATGAGGTAGCTGGCCATGCTTTAGTCTTGGATCCTAGTACAAAGGGACATGATGAGCTGAGTTCTATATTTACGCTGTATAGGAGATCATTTGTATCTGATTATGCTAATCTTGAAGCTTTTATGAAAAAATTGTCTGCAAAGGTTCAAGCTTATTTTGATTCCTCAATGAAAGTGTCGAAGGGTTTACTCGAATTATCTCTGAGAGTTGTCCGAATTTGTGAATATTTTTTGAAGTATTCCAAATTTGAGAATGCTCAGGTAAAAAAAGAGTACCAAGATATGGAAAAGTTTGCTCGAGAGATGTATGGATTAGGGATGACTATATTGAATGGATCTCCAGAATTGTTGAACATTATTGCTGGTCATTCAGAAGAAATTATGGAGGAGATTGAATTTCCTGCAGAGGATGTGGCTGAGATTGCTTCCTATATGTTGAGGGGAAAATTGCCGGATAATAGAGGTATACAGATGAAGGCAAAGGCCTTGAAGAAGTTCTATGAAGTTAATTATAGTGATAAGGAAATCGAAGTTCAGGAGATTATGAATGTGAGGTTGGCTGCTTAGGTTTGGGGAGAATAAAACGCCGAGGCCGGGACTTTCAATGGTGAAGCCCTTGCTTCTCCCAATTTGAACCCGGGAATCCAAAGGAAACAGGATTAGCAATCCTGCGCAGTACCAGACTGTGCCACCTCGGCAACGGAAATCATAAACTTAAATTCTTTTATAAAGGTTGCTAAGAATTTTGCACTGACCAGAGGGACTGAGCGAAGCGAATGTCCCTCAGTGCTCTTTCTTTGCACATTTCTTTGGAAAAGAAATGGCGTCAGTGTCACCAGACTGTGCCACCTCGGCATAGGGATATGGAGTTAATAGTGTTTTTTAAACGTTTCTAAAAAAAGTTGATATCGCATACATTTAAATAAAGTAGAATCTGGAGGGGGTAGATGAAAAAATGCTGGCTATTGATACTTTTGCTTCTCTTGCCTGTTGTTGCTGCTGATAAAGATATCTTAATGGCGGAGAGGATTAAGGTAAAAACTACCTTAAGTTCTGAGCTTAATTTTGTTGAGACTGGGGCAGGGTCATTGGTTGATACTGCTAATATCCAACTCTATCTTTTTCCGCTTAATGATGAAAGAAGTACTGTAGAATCGCTTGATGCAACGCCTGATGCAGTAGAAAAAGAGGATCATTTATTGTTTTCTTGGAAAAAGCCTAAAGGAAAGGTCGGTTTTAATGTTGAAGGGGTAACTGAGACTTTTGGGAGGTTTATTCCTGTTAGAACGAAAATACCTTTTCCGATGAAAAATTTGCCCAATGAGGTTAAGGAGTTTACTCAGGCAGCTGAGATTATTGATGCAGATCATCCAACCATTGTGAGAAAAGCAAATGAACTGGCAGCTGGTGAAGATGATGCGTATGTGGTTGCTTATAAGATTGGAAAATGGATACAGGATAATGTTGATTACAGCTTAGATTCGCTAACAGCTGATGTGAGTCAACCGAGTTCATGGGTTATGAAAAATAAAAAGGGAGTCTGTGATGAGATTACTTCCTTGTTTATAGCAATGCTTAGAGCAGTAGGAATTCCTGGGAGGTTTGTTTCTGGTGTAGCGTATACTGATTATAATGATCTGAATGATTTTGGACCTCATGCCTGGGCAGAGGTATATTTTCCAGGGATTGGCTGGGTTGGTTTTGACATCACCTATGGGGAATATGGCTATGTTGATGCCCCCCATATTAAATTAAAAGAAAATGTTGATGCAGATGATATTAGCACGAGATTTCAATGGAGAGGGGTTAAGATTGATGCTGAAGCTAGTGAGCTCGGCATTGATAATGAGATTTTGGAGTTGGGAGAAAGAGTTAAGCCTTTACTGGATGTAAAGGCAAGAGTGTTGAAAAAGGCAGTGGGATTTGATAGCTTTAACCTGGTTGAAGCAATTGTTGAGAATCCAAACGATTACTATGTTATCACTGATCTTTCTATCACTAAGAATAATAATATTGAGAACATGGATTTTTATAGGAAAGTCATTTTGTTAAGGCCAAAAGAGAAAAAGAAATATTTTTGGAAAATTCGGTTGACAGGTAAACTCTCAGAGGGATTTTTGTACACGATTCCCATAATGGTGTATACAACAAGAAATGCTTCTTCAACTGTGGATTTTGAGGTTGCTTCGAATAATCCATATTATGGGTTGGCAGAGATTACCTCTTATGTAAATGAGCATGATACACAGGAAGAAAAGGTTGTGCAGACAGATATTGATCTAGAGTGTGTTGCTGATAAGCAAGAGATATTATTGGGAGAAAAGATTGCTGTGACTTGCGAGGTGAGTAATAAAGGTAATGTGGCTCGGAATGTGGAGGTGTGCCTTGATCAGTGCAAAAGTCTTGAAGTGGGGATTGCCCAGAAGAAACAGGCAGAGTTTGAGAAAGAGTTAGATGAGGTTGGAGAGAAAACAATCACTGTTACAATGGGGGGTCAGCAAGAAGATCTATCAGTTCTGGTTTTTGATAAAGCAGGGGTGAGTATTATTAATGTTGATGCTCCTGATCAGGTTCGCTATGATGATGAGTTCCCGCTAATATATTCGTTAAAAAAATCATCCTTTGCAGATGTTAATAACATTCGTGTTGAGATTGAGAGTGCAACTAAAACAAGTTTTAGTGTTGAAAATCTAAAGGATATTATCAATATGGATGTAAAATTAAGGGGTTCTGATATTATTAATGATGAAGTTTTAATTACTGTTAGCTTTGAAGATAAGCAAGGAAATAGTTTTGAGAACCAACAGAAGGTTAAGATTTCTTTAGTGGATCTCTCTTTAATGCAGAAGATTTCTATGTTTTTTAAGAAGTTGTTTGGTTAGGGTTTTTCTTCTCTTACGCTAGAGAGTACTTGTTCTATCAAAATGTCCACTATCTCTTCAGCCTCATGGTAATTAGATTGAGCTGCATCAATGGTAGCGGATTCTTGGACAAGAGATTCTATTCTTGAAGTCATGCGAGAAGGATGAGCAAGAAACTGGATATTATTCTGTTTAGGAGGAATTTCAGCTGTTTGTTGGTAGATTACTCTCTGACCTGGAATATCAGCGTCCATAAAGTAAAATCCAATAGAAAGGTATCGTGGTCCAGGATCATCACTTTCTGCAATAACTCGCTCGCCAGGGAGGTGGAACTGGAAGAGTGGTCCTGTATAACCATCAAGCCCCCCATCAGAAGCTAGGTGTATGAGTTGAGAGTGAACAGAACGACCAACAGTATAGCCATCTGTTCGATTGAGAACAATACTGGTGGTTTCAGGGGGTGTGTAGGTGGAGATAGTAGTAGGGTGTTGCTCAGGTTGAAAATGGCGAGGAGTAGTTGGAAATGAGGATGTAGATGATGGTGGGGCAACTGTGGGGGATGGTGTCATTGGGAGAGGGTAAAAAGCTATTTAGGGAGAGAGATTATATATAAGTTTTGGTGAAAAAATGATACAAATATACTATTTTTTTAGGAAAAATTTATATATTATAACAAATAGTATCATTTTTATGGGAAAAAATAACAAAGGGAAAAAGGTTCTCGACGATCAAGAGGTAAAAATCATTCGGGAATTGATTAGGAATCCAAGGATTAGTGATAATCAGGTTGCTAAAAAAACAAAAATACCTGTGATGAGTGTAAATAGAAAGCGAAAGGCTTTGGAGGAAGGTAATTATTTGAGGTATTATGCTACTATAAATGAGAGAAAGCTCGATATTTTTCATGCTAAGCAGCTCTATATCCTTAAGTTCAAACTTGGTATTACTAAAAATGTATATCTGGAAAAATTAGAGAAGGATCCAAAATGGAGACTATTTAATTCTAAATATATTAGTCTGGCTTATCTTGGCGAAAAGGATGGTCATCTAGCGCTGATGATGATCTTGGATGCTTCTAACGAGAGCCAGTTAGTTGAGGAATTTCATGGAAAGATCATTCCCTTTCTTAGGCAAAAGCTGGGAAAGTCCAGTGTTATTAGGATTAGCACTGTTGGTTTAGATAGACTAGTTAGGGTTCATCATAATTACCTCCCTAATATGAACATGGAGAATGGCAAGATACAGAAAGACTGGCCAGATGAGATGATCTTTGTTAATGAGGTTGAGGAATAATATTGTTCTAAGCAGAAACCTTTAAATATAAAGCTCTTCCTACAGAATATATGCTTGATATCAAATTTATAAGAGAGAATCCTGATGTTGTAAAGAAGAATCTCAAGAAGAAGTTTCAGGATGAAAAGATTAAGACAGTTGATGCGCTGCTCAAATTGGACAAAGAGTATTCTAAGATTTTAAACCAATCCCAGGTTATTAGGACTAAACGAAATAAGATCAGTGAGGAAATCAATGCGTTGAAGAAGGATGGAAAGGATATAAAAACAAAGGTTAAGCAGGCTAAGGAGATTCCTAAAAAACTTGAAAAGGTTGAGGCGAAGAGGCTTGAGGTCTTTGAAAAGTTACGGCAGGGATTGTTAACGATTCCCAATATTATTCATGATTCTGTTCCCATTGGCAAAGATGATACTGAGAATAAGGAGATTGAAAAGATTGGCAAGCCTCGTAAGTTTGATTTCAAGGTACAAAGTCATGTTGATGTTTTGGAAAAATTAGGGATAGTTGATTTTGACGCTGCTAGGAGGGTCTCTGGGAATGGATTCTTTTACTTGAAGGGTAATCTTGCTCTGTTGAACCAGGCGCTTCTTAGGTTTGGGATTGATTTTATGCTGAAAAAAGGATTTGTCTTGGTAGAGCCTCCGCTTATGATCAATAAGGCTACTACAGAGGGTGTTGTGGATTTTGGTTTTTTTAAGGATATGACGTATAAGATTGAGGAAGAGGATTTGTATTTAATTGGCACTTCTGAGCATCCCTTAATCGGAATGGTGAGTGGAAAGGTTTTGGAAGAGAGTGATCTGCCGATTAAGATGGTTGGTGTATCTCAGTGTTTCAGAAAAGAGATTGGGAGCCATGGGATTGATGAGAAAGGATTGTTTAGGACACATCAGTTCAACAAGGTTGAGCAGATTGTGATTTGTAAGCCAGAGGAAAGCTATGATTATTATGATGAAATGTTAGGTATTTCCAAAGAGTTGTTTCATGCGTTGGGATTGCCCACAAGAGTATTAGAGTGTTGCTCTGGTGATTTGGCTGATTTGAAAGCAAAGAGTGCTGATCTTGAGGTATGGAGCCCTCGCCAAGGTGCCTATACAGAGGCTTGTTCCTGTAGTAATTTGACTGATAATCAGAGCAGGAGATTAGGGATTCGTGTACGAAAGGGTGGAGAAAAGTATTTTCCTCACATCCTGAATAATACAGCTATTGCTACGTCCAGGGCCATGGTTGCTATTGTAGAAAATTATCAGAACAAGGATGGAAGTATTGAGATTCCAAAAGTTTTGCAGCCCTATATGGGTGGAATGAAAATAATTAAAAAGACCTGATGTTTTAAAGGGTCTTAGAAAAAAGAGGTGAAAATGGGTAGGATACATGGCTCAGCGTATTTGATTATTGGATTTTTTGTTAGTTTTGTAAGCTGGGTCTTTGATTTTCAGAAGTTGATTGTTTTCTTTGGTATAGGTGCGATTATGGCACTTTATGGAGGGGCAAGAGTCGGGTTTGATGTTTATGAATTTTATAAGGAGAAAAAAGAAAGGCAAGGACAGATGGCTGGACAACAACCAGCGCAGCAGCAAGCTATGCATCCAAGTGCCCAAGCTCCTCACCAGCAGAGTCAACATAGGTCAACTGTTAAGCATTGCAAGAAATGTGGAACTGCAAGTCATTTTCATGCTAAGTTCTGTCATGCGTGTGGACATACTGGTTTTCATTTACGCACTTGAACGCAAGCTTTAAATAATTCTAGTGATTGCTTATTTTCATGTCATTATTCAAAGATATGCTCTCTTCTGAAGAAAGCTTGTTCAAAGATGAGGAAGCTCTCAATTATGATTTTGTTCCAAAGCTGCTTCCTTATCGAGATGCACAGCAGAGGCAGGTTGCCAGTTGTATAAAACCACTGTTTCAGGACAGGGCAGGGAGAAATGTTTTTGTTTCAGGAGCTCCTGGGATTGGGAAGACAGCTGCAATTAAATGGGTTTTGCGTGATCTTGAGGATACGTCTGAGGAGATAGAGCCATTTTACATAAATTGTTGGCAGAAAAATACAACCTACAAGGTGATGCTGGAATTGTGTGAACAGCTTGGCTATAAGTTTACGCAGAATAAGAAAACTGAGGATTTATTCAAGGTTATTAAAGGATTACTTATTAATAAAGGAGCTGTGTTTGCCTTTGATGAGGTAGATAAACTGGATGATTTTGATTTTCTGTATACTATCTTAGAAGAGATTATGGTAAAGTCTGTTGTTTTGATTACGAATTATAAGGAATGGCTTATGGATCTTGATGAGAGGATTAAGAGTAGGTTAGTATGTGAGACCCTCTACTTTGAACCCTACAATGAACAGGAGACTCAGGGAATTTTAAAGGAAAGAATAAGATATGTATTTGTTCCGGGTGTTTGGAGCGATGATAGCTTGGTGTTAGTAAGTGCAAAGACTTTTGAGAAAAAGGATATTCGAACTGGGATTTATCTCCTAAAAGAGGCTGGAAGGATTGCAGAGGATGCTAGTTCTCGTAAGGTGACTGAGGACCATGCTAAAGAGGCAATTGGAAAGTTGGATCAATTCAGTGTTAAGGAAGAAGAGGATTTGGAGGAGGAAACCCAGAAGGTGTTAGGGGTTGTGAAAGAGCAGAGTGGTGGAAAGATTGGTGATTTGTATAAGAGTTTTCAAGAAAATGGAGGTCTTGGGAGTTACAAGAGCTTTCAAAGGAAGGTAGAGAAGTTAGAGA
>JASMFX010000079.1 GCA_030751555.1 Candidatus Woesearchaeota archaeon
TTATGGCTATTGTTTTAGCTGTTAGTGGATTTCATTACTGGCGAAGAAATAAGTAATTGTTAGAATTCTTCATCGTCTTCCTCAGATTCTTCATCTGACTCCCTTCGGATAACCTTTACAGCATCAAACTTAAGAGTGATAGGAATAGGTACTGCTGCTTCAAGCAATTCGACAACAACCTCTTCCTTTGTTTTGTCTATTCTCGATATTTTTGCTTTTTCTCGCTTGAAAGGCCCTGATATAATCTCACAGATATCATTTTTTTGAATATTGACTTCCCGTTTTACCTGCTCCAACATGTGTTCTATTTCCTTGTAGTCTATCAGATTTGGAAGGATGCCTCTTGCATAGGGAACCCCAAATGCTGCCTGTTCTGCGTCTTGTCTAGAAAAGGATTCAATGAAGATGTAACCTTTCATTCCATGAGGTCGGATTATACAGTAAACGCCTAGTTTCTTCTTTGGCGCATTTGTAGAAACAAAGTCCATAACTTGATCTTCTCTGTTAGCAGTTGTTCTTAGAGCGAAGATTTTGATATCTTCCTTCTCCTTTGATTCTTTTTCCTTGGCGTCCTTGTCCTTTGGATCAGACTTGGCGTCTTTTGATTCAGGATTTTCCTTTTTTTCGTTTCCCATTTTAAAAAAATAATTGTTTTACCATCTGGATCAAAAAGCCTATGAGACCGATAGCAATTATGCCTAGTCCTGAGACTTTAACAATTGTCTTAAACTCCATTCCATTTGGTTTTTTTGTAACCCTTAAGACTCTCCAACACTCTTTAAGATAATTTTTTATCTTAAAAAGGAGAGAAGGTTTTTCTTCGTAATATTCCATGATAATAAGATAGAGTTATATGGGACATTTATAAAGGTTGCGGTTCTACAGTTCGGTTACTTGTCGAACAAAACATTTATAAACATCCTCCAGACCTCATTCATTATGTCCTTAAAAGAAAAAGAATTCATAGAGATTGAGTATACTGGTAAAACTAAAGAAGAAGAGATTATCTTTGATACTACTGATGAAAAAATAGCTAAAGATAATGGGCTTTTTAACGAACAGGTAAAGTATGGACCTGTTACTGTTTGTTTAGGAGAGGGACATATCATACCTGGCTTGGATAAACAGATAATTGGCAAGGAACCAGGGAAGTATGAGTTTGAGGTGGGGCCTGAAGATGCTTTTGGAAAGAAAAATCCTAAATATATCCAGCTTATTCCTACCTCTAAGTTTGCTAAGCAAGGAATTAAGCCAATGCCTGGTTTGCAAGTCAATATTGACGGATCTATGGGGATTGTAAAGACAGTTTCTGGTGGGAGGACTATTGTTGATTTTAATAATCCTTTGTCAGGAAAGGATGTTGTTTACAGTGTTAAGATTAATAAGAAGGTTAGTGGCACTAAGGAGCAGATAGAGGCTTTACTGCAACTGGTTTTTCAGGTAAAGGCGCCTGCTGTTAAAGAGGAAGATGGCAAGTTTACGATTGAGATGGAGCAGGAACTTCCGGAAGAAGCGCAGAAGGCTATTAAGGAGAAGATTTTGTCACTAACAAAGACTAAGAACGTGGCGTTCTCATTCAAAAACAGTAAAAAACAACAATAAATTTAAATAGTAGATGTGCTATCTTTTATTTGAGGTGGTCTATTGGAACCAGAGATAAAGGAGGCAGAGAATGTAGATGTTTCTCAAAGTGTTCAACCTTCGAATAATAACAATAATGTTGATGCTGAGCTTGAACAGATGCTAACGCAGAAGAAGGCTAGTATTAAGGTTGTTGGCGCAGGTGGTGGCGGTAATAATACCATCAATAGGATAACAGAGGTAGGTGTTGCAGGAGCTGAGACTGTTGGGATTAATACCGATGCGCAGGATTTGCTTTTTACTAATTGTGATCATAAAGTTTTGATAGGAAAAGAGGTTACACAGGGCTTGGGCGCTGGGAGTAACCCTAAATTAGGAGAGGAGGCTGCTAGAGAGTCTGAACAGCAGATTAAACAGAGCTTAGCAGGATCAGACTTGGTTTTTATTACCTGTGGCCTCGGAGGTGGTACAGGAACAGGGAGTGTGCCTGTTATTGCTGAGATTTCTAAGAAAATGGGTGCTTTGACTGTTGCTATTGTTACCATTCCTTTTGCAATGGAGGGACAGAAGCGATTTGAAAATGCAACTATGGGCTTGGAAAAGCTAGAGGCAAGTGTTGATACGCTTATTGTGATCCCTAATGATAAATTATTGGAGTTGGCTCCTGATTTGCCATTGCATACTGCTTTTAAAGTAGCTGATGAGATTTTAACAAATGCTGTTAAAGGAGTTGCTGAAATGGTTACTAAAGCAGGGTTGGTTAATCTGGATTTTGCTGATATTAGAGCAGTGATGACTGATGGAGGAGTTGCCTTGATTGGGGTTGGAGAGAGTGATTCTGATAATAGGGCAACTGAGGCTGTTGAGAAGGCTATTAATAATCCTTTGCTTGATGTTGATATTGGAGGGGCTAACGGTGCCTTGATTAATGTGGCTGGAGGCCAGGATATGACCCTGGATGAGGCTAGGAAGGTTGTTGAGACTGTTTCTGAACGGTTAAGTGATGACGCCAAGATCATTTGGGGGGCTCAGATCCTTGAAGATTTGGATAAAACCATACGTTGTATATTGATTATTACTGGTGTCAAAAGTTCTCAGATCTTTGGACCTGCAAATAGCATTGTAGGAAAGCAGAAAAAGGAGATTGAGACAGAATTAGGAATAGATTTTGTTGATTAGGATTTTCGTGCTGATTCTACGAGGATACCTGCTTCATGTACTGCTCTTTTAATTACTGTTTCAATGTGTTTGAATAATACTATTAATTGCCAGGTGTCTTCTTTATTCCACATTGTTTGATTGCGTGTTTTTTCGTCGTAAACCCGCAGAGCACGATCAAACATTGTGTTTATACTTAAGGTATTTCCTTGAATATGAGATTGGAGCTCTGCGTCGTGTGGACGTCCATGCTCATGCATGTGGTTTTTTAGGAGCTCAGATAATTCTGCAGAATAATCCTCGACATCACTCCTCAGGCGTTTATACTCTCCGAAGAGTCTTTGTGCTTTATCTTTTATAATATGGAAATCAAGTTTTTCTCTCCTTCCGGCTACGATGAGGCCCTCTAGATATGCAAGGTATGCTTTTATGTCTGTGTGAAATTTTTCTAGTTCTTCTTTTTCATTACTAGCACTAAATAGTTTAGGATTAGTAAAGCGTTGAATACTGAATGGATGCCTAAATACCATGAGTTACTATGCTGGAATGTGATATTTAAATATTGCTATTTTGGGGTGTGTTTAGTGGTTTCAAGCATATATGGAGGAAATGTTTTTAAATGGTTTTGAAACTATTAGTCATATGAAAGCAGTATATCTAGATAATGCAGCCACTACCAAAGTTAGGAAAGATGTAGTTTCAGCTATGATGCCTTACTTTAGCGATAGTTTTGGAAATGCTTCTTCGCTTTATAAGATGGGGGAGGATGCTAGTGATGCGGTTGGTTCGGCTCGTGGGAAGATTGCTCGGTTTTTGGGTGTAAAAGATGATGAGATTATCTTTACTTCAGGAGGGACTGAGAGCAATAACCTTGCTTTGAAGGGGATTGTTTGTGCAGGAGATCATGTGATTGTTTCAAAGGTTGAGCATGATTCTATTTTGAAGGCTTGTAAAGCTTTGGAAAAAGAAGGTGTGGAGGTTAGCTATGTTGGTGTGGATAAGGATGGTAAGGTAGGTGTTGATGATGTTGAGAAGGCTCTAAAGGATAATACCAAGCTTGTTTCTGTGATGCATGCTAACAATGAAGTTGGAACTTTACAGGATATTGATGCTATTGGGAAGATTTGTCGCTCTCATGGGGTTTTGTTCCATACTGATGCTGTCCAGAGTTTTTGCAAGGTTAAGATTGATTTAAGTAATGTTGATTTAGCTAGTTTTTCTGCTCATAAGATTCATGGCCCTAAAGGCGTTGGAGGGCTTTATGTTAAGAAGGGGGTTAGACTGAAGGCTCTGCTTGATGGAGGAGGGCATGAGTTTGGATATCGCTCGGGGACTGAGAATGTTCCGGGTATTGTTGGTTTTGGAGCAGCTGTTAAGATGATTGATGCTGAGAAAGTCTTGGGGTTGAGGGATAGGCTAATTGAAGGTGTTTTGCAGATTGATGGCTCGTGGTTGAATGGTTCTGCAGGGGATAGATTGTGTAATAATGCTCATTTTGGTTTTAAAGGGATTGAAGGCGAGGCACTTGTTTTGAAACTGGATGATGTTGGGATTATGGTGAGTACTGGGAGTGCTTGTAGTTCTAAGAGTTTGGAACCGAGTCATGTTTTGGTTGCGATGGGGTTGTCGAAAGTGGATGCTCATGGGGGTTTGCGATTAACACTATCTTCGGATACGACTGCTAAAGAGATTGATTATGTTTTGAAAGAATTGGGAAAGGCTGTTGAAGAGCTGAGAAACCCATAAGTTTATCTGATAAGATTATTTAAACACTTTTTCATATTCTGGGACAACATCGTTTATGAATGCAACCATTCCTTCTGATGTTTTATGATGGATTAAGGTGTTAGTTAATGCTGGATAGGGGATAGTTCCCACATGAGCCCCTACAAGGGCTGCTTCCCTCACCTGTCTTGCGTTTCTTAGGCTAGCTGCGATTATTTGGGATTTTATGTTGAAGTTGTCGAAGAGAAGGCGTGTTTGTTTTACTAAGTCTATTCCGCTGAGTATTCCATTATCTTCTAAAAACTGACCATCTTTTTTCCATCCTAACGCTGGGAAGTAATCAGATTTTTCAAATTCGATATTAGCGTTTTTTCTTAGATCATCGTCTACTCTTCCCACAAATGGGGATACGTATTTTGCCCCAGCTTTAGCTGCAAGCCAGGATTGTTCTGGTGTAAAGCAGAGGGTGACGTTTAATCCTATTCCTTTTTTTGCTAAGAAGGATATGGCTCTTAGACCGTCAGGGTTTGGTTCATCTTTAGTAGATGGATTGATGGGAACTTTGATAACTACATTATTTGCAATCTTATTGTATTTTTTATAGAGGGTAAGGCCTTGTTCAGTCATGGTTTTATAGTCAGTGCCGATAACTTCTAATGAGAGGTCTTTTCCTTTTCCTACGGCTTGGCATAAGGTTTTGATGTATGCGTCCATGTCTTTTACTTTATGCTTTTCCTGGGCTTTTTTTATTAGAGAAGGGTTGGTTGTTACGCCATCTGCAACTCCCCAGGTCATTACCTCTTTTATTTCATCAATATCTGCTGAGTCTAGGAATATTTTCATAACAGTTTTATGGAATTGGGGGTTTATAAATTTTGTGTGTTGGTGTTCAATGGGTGTTTTGATGGTTATTGATGGTTGTATGTGTTTCAGACACGAAATGCATAAATACTTTGGATTGTTTTTGGTATTGATGTTATTAACTGATTTTCCTATTGGTAATATTCGATATATTCTGTATCCTGAGGCTATTGCAACATTGGAGGGGAATGGGATAGCTAGGAGGGTGAGGAATACACTTTCTGAAGTGGGAAAGTTTCTTAGGAATTTTGTTAGACCTAATATTATGCATTGTAGGCAGGATATTAAGGAGTTAGAAGAGGAGGTATTCTTTTATAGTAAGCTTATTGCTGCTGAGAGGGATGAATTACTTAGTGGTGTAAGAGAGATAATTAGGACACCGAGACTTTTAAAGTGGGATGTTGAGAGGACACATGGGACTTTTGGGACTCTGGAGATGTCTCAGCTCCAGAGATATGAGGAGATTTCTATGTTGGCGGGGTTTCATGCTTCCCATATTATTTTTCCTAATGAATTAGCTGCGTATAGAAATTTTGGTTTTGAGAGTGTTAGTGCTTTTGCTGGGGCTGTTGGAGCGTATATTGATCAGTCGCTGCGCAGCAAACAAGGACTTGGTTATGTTTGGGAGACTAAGCTGGAAGATGGGAGGACCTGGTTGAATAGTATGCAGCCAAGTGATGACCAAGATTTTGAGGTTGGTCAATTGGATGTGAGTAGCTATGAGACAAAAGATCCTCTTGGAAAAGAGGTTTTATATCGACCGAAAAGAAGCCATGACTCAAGAGGCTTTAGATATGAGCGTGGAGAGGGGCCTTTTTTAAGCTTGATGTTGAAATATACGTTTCATGTTATGGCTGAGAGTGCTGTATTGGCTGATCATGGCAGGGCGTTGATTGAAGAAGTTAAGGAACATAGGGAGGGGAATCTGGGAAAGGAGGATATGGGCTATGAGGGTGTATCATCTAACTTTTTGGATGAGTTTCCCAGGGTTGATGGAGATTATAGGCCTTTAGACGAGGTTAAAGAGTGGTATCATACATTTAATGTCTGGATGGGGCAGGAGAATGAGTTAGTGATTGGGGGTGTGGAAGATGGCAGGGTTGTTCCTCGGGCTGTTTTTTATCCTCAGGATGTGGATCATGCTTTAAGGGGATTGTTTATTGGGATGACTTGTACAGGTATTCCTGGGAGAACAAGTCCTGCGCAGTTGATTAAAGTTATGGAATATCGGTTTTCTGAGCAGTTTAGAGAGGATGTTCTGACTGTTGATTAGGATTCGGTGGGCAAAAACTATTCCTTAATACAAACATTATAATGGTCACATTGCCCTGTACGCCATTTGCATAGAGGAGTGATTTGTTTCGAATAGTCTTTTATATCTATTGAGGTGGTTGATTTATGGATCAATTCCACTTCTTTCTTTGCAAACTCTAGGAGTTCTTTATCTACTGTCAAGGTTTGTTCGTTGAATTTGAGAAAGTTAATCCCTACTTTTGATGGTAGGGTGTCGTGGGTTTGCTCATAGAGAAGGGCATAGATTGCTAATTGGAGTTTGTAATCTTCTGATATCACATCTCTCTTGGAGGTTTTGTAGTCCATGAGGATGACTTTGCCTTCGATCTTGTGGATAGCGTCGATAAATCCCCTCACTCCGTGGTCTTTTGAGATGTAGTATTTTTCAGTCTCAGGGGCGAGATGTTTGAAGGCTTGCTGGAGGGTTTCTTTTTCTAGAAACACCTTTATCTTTTCTACAAAATTCTTATGGAATTGATTGATCATCATGACTGACTCGTCGTGGTAGTGTTTTAATTCCTCGGGCTTGAGTTGCAAGGAGCTGAGCTCTCTGTAGCTCTTTTGCCAGTGTTTTTTGAATATTTCGTTGAGGACTACCTTGAACGTGTAATCGTAATCATCCTTTGTGAGATTGTCTATGTTGATTGTGAAGAACTCCTCTAAGGTTGAGTGTACGACTTTTCCCCTCGTGAGGTGGATTGAGGGAAGACTCTTTAATTTTTTGATGTAGGAATAGTAGTATTTTCTTGGACATTGGCGGTAGGTGTTTATCGAAGAAGGTGATTGGATTCTTGCAAACTTTGCGACTTGCTCTGCCTCTTTTTCAGTCATCAAAATATGGGAGGGTAGGTAGTATTTAAGGTTTTCTTGAAACCTTCAGGTTAAGTTACGTATTGTGTGCTGTGTGTGGTGATGCTGGGCCAGGCCCTATTTTACGGCCACCTCTGGTGGCCGTAAGTGTCAGAATTCCACTTCTATTAAGCTGGTAGAATTCTGAGCATATCAAGACCCCAAAATTAATAGGATAGTTGGGTCTTGATATCCCTCATCGGCTCCAGCATCACCACTAACACACTTAATGTAACTTAACCAAACCTTCACAACTTTTTTAAATATTAAAAATAGGGAGTGATTTATGGTACTTCATGTAGAGCAAATTGAGGTTGGAGGATTAGATAAGAATCTTTCTTATGTTGTTTATAATAAAAAGTCAAAAGAAGGCATTATTGTGGATCCTGCAGGAGACTATGATAAAATTGAGGAGTTTATTGATGATAATAAGATTAAGGTGCTGTTTATTGTAAATACACATGGACATCATGACCATATTGAGGGGAATGATCATTTTAAGACAAAGTATGCTTCAGAGGTTATTGGGCATGAGTTAGGGAAGCAAGAGCTTGACATAAGGGTGAAAAAAGGCGATGAGATCCAAATTAGCGAGGATGTTGTTGAGGTGATGCACACACCAGGGCATGCTCCTGACTTGATCTGCTTAAGGTTTGGAAAGAATTTGATCTGCGGGGATTTAGTTTTTGCTCAGGGGACTGGAAGGACTGATCTAGAGGGGAGTGATGATGGTGTAATGAAGAGAAGTTTAGGGATATTGTTTCATCTTCCTGAGGAGATTATAGTTTGGCCTGGGCATAATTATGGTGGGAAGAAGACTACTATTAAAAAGATTAAGAAGGATTTATTGGGGTATTGATTATAGATTTTTTTCTCGTTTCAGAACGAAAATAAAAAAAAATCCCCATCGCTGGGGACGAATGCCTTCATTTTTATGTGTTGGGGGTGGTATAAAAGATGAAGGCAAGAACTTGTTCCACCACAAAGACCAAGGGGGTGAACATGAGCGTTATGCCTTAATTGGGTAATACCCAAATTTACTAAAGATTAAGAAATTCCTTTCTTAACCCCATTGAAAAGGAAAATAAAAAAAAGTAAAAGCAATGCTTTTACTGGATTATCTCTATGCCTAGTTCGTCAGAGATTTCTTTGGTTTCAGCGCTTACTTGACCTTGATCAAGCTTGCCAACAATCCAAGGTGATTTTACACCTGTCATGATGGTCATCACTGTTAATTTACCTTTCATCTCTTCGGAGACTCTAGCGCCCCAAATTACGTTAGCTTCATCATCCAAACTTTCGGTGACTAGCTCGCCTGCCCTGTTGATCTCATCAAGAGTTAGATCTTGTCCGCCTTCGATGTGGATAAGAGCTCCTGATGCGCCTTGATATGATATATCAAGCAACGGGTTGCTTAGCGCGCCTTTTACTGCTTCTTCTACTCTGTTGTTTGTGTCTGATGCGCCTACGCCAATAGCGGCTACTCCACCATTGGTCATGATTGTTTTAACATCTGCATAGTCCAGGTTGACAAGGCTTGGGATGGCTATTGTTTCAACAATTCCTTTGATCATTGTAGAAATGAGTTCATTTGCTACTGCAAAGGCTTGCTGTATAGGAAGATTGCCTGCGATGTTAACTAATCTGTTGTTGTCAATGACAATTACTGTATCAGCAACTTGGCGAAGCTGGCCTAAACCAAATTCTGCTTTGTCTACTCTTGCACGCTCGATTCTGAAAGGCATGGTTATTGTACCAATAACAATTGCTCCTGTGTCCTTAGCTACAGATGCAACTACAGGTCCTGCTCCAGTTCCTGTTCCACCACCCATTCCTGCGCAGACAAATACCATATCGGATCCTTTTAGAGCCTCTTTAATCTCTTGCAAGGATTCCTGAGCTGCTTCAGCTCCTTTTTCGGCGAATCCTCCGCAGCCTAAACCACGAGTAAGATCCTTTCCAATCAGGAATTTCTTGTCTGAATCAGCAATATCAAGATGCTGCTGGTCGGTATTACAAGCGATGATTTCAGCGCCCTTAATACCTTTTTTGTAAAGCCAGCTTACCATATTATTGCCAGCTCCCCCTACCCCTATAACTCTGATGCATGCCTGATTTACATGGCTTGCAACAGGTTGTTCTTCTAATTTTTTGGTCGCGTTTTCCACGATAAAGTCCATTTGTATTCACCCCTTGTGTTTGTGGTCAACATATATACTGTAATATATACTTTACAGTATAACAATCTTTATATATATGTTTATCTACTTATCCCTAGAACTCAACGTGTACCACGCCAATGGTTTACGTTTACTGTTTACAAATTAAATGAGGTTCGCCAAAACCTTGTTATATATTTATCATTTCTGAGTTTTCTTTTATATAAAGATTTAGTAAGTCGAACATATATATTTGAATATATAGGTTGGAGAATATATGTTTGGGAAATATTCACTCTTTTTTTAGAATAAATTGATTTTTACTTCTTTTTCTTAGGAGTTGCTAGTTTTTTAAGAAAACCTGTAGTAGCTTTAACTCCTTTTGCGAGTTTATCGGAAAATTCACCCAAATAGGCAGGAATATCCTCAATTCTATTAGGTTGGCCTCCAAAGTCCCTGAAAAACATCACTTCTTCTAGAGAAAACTCTGGTGGAGGAGGAGGATTTTCGTCTGGATAACCTATTGTTATTATGGCTTGAGGCCTTGCTTGCTCTGGCAGGTTTGTGAGCATCTTAATTTTTGACTCATCAAATGCTCCAATCCAGCAGGCTCCGAGGCCTTGATTATGCGCTTCTAGAAGCATGTTCATGGTAGCTGCTGCACAGCCTTGGGGGGAATATAAGCGTTCTCCTCTGATTCCATAGAATTGTCGCACTTTGTCTGGTTCTGCTACTACGATGATGATGGTAGGTGCTGAGGCGATCCACCACTGTTGGAGGCATGCCTCGGCTATTTTTTGTCTTTTGTCTTGTGATTCGATTAATAGGAACTTCCAGTTTTGGATATTTCCTGCGGAAGGGGCTGCTTTTCCTGCCTCCATGATAACGCCTACTTTATCTCTCTCTACAGGAACTGCGAGATATTTGCGAATAGAGCGCCTTGAGAGGATGCAATCTGTTACTTCCATGAGTGATTATTTTATTTTGGGTTTTATAAAGTTTGCTTTTATCCAACATTTTTTCCTGTTCTAATATTGAATGAGGATAGTGTTTCATTTACGTCATTGATTCTTTCTACTGCGTAGTTTTCATCAATATGGGTAAAATGGGCAAACCAGTCAGAGGCTAATTCCTCAATATCTAGTAGATCTGCCTCTTTGTATTGATCTTTCAATTGATCTCTGATGTGTGGAGGTATTGAGATACCTCTGATGGCTAGCTCAAGTTTTATCTCGTCAGGGCTTTTGTAGAATTTGGGATCTTCAAAATCTACTAGTAAATCCCAGGCAGGGCTATTTGGGAGAGGAATGAATCTTGAAAATTCTATTGCGCTGAATTTCGATGCTTTGGCTATGCTCTCAATATGACTGATTGTGGTTTCTAATGATTCAGTGGTTTCTCCCAATGCTCCTGCAATAAATGAGGCATGAATTATAATACCTCTTTGAGATAATAATGATATGGCATCGAGATTTGTCTCTAATGTGGTTTTGTTTTTTCTTTGTGCTTCTAGGATGGTGGTGTCTCCTGCATCTAGGCCAATGTTCACAGCCCGAACACCTATTTTGTAGAGTTTTCCTATGTTATCTCTCTTAAGAAGACCCAATGCTCTTGCATAGACCATGAGTTCTATATCTCCTTGTGCTATTAGGTTTTCTAGATCTTTTGGTAAAGAGGTAACCAAGCCATCAATATATTTTGGACTTGCGGTGAAGCTATCATAAACCTCGAAGAATAAGTTTATTCCAAAATTTTCATGATATGATCTTACAGTGTCCCAGAACTGTTTTGGATTACCGGTATTGATCATGAGATCAGCGATACTACAGTAGGTGCACCTATTTAGGTTTTCACATCCTCTAGCGTTGTTTATGGTTACTGGTTTTATCTGCTTTGATTTTAGGTGTCCGAATGCCTCGTTGTAATTCTGAGCATATGTGCCTAAAGTATTGCTAATTAACGCTAGATCTGGGACAGTATTCTGGTCTTTTAGAAAGTATGGTGTTGAGGGATTTGCTTGGATTCCTGAGTCTGCTCTGTACACTCGGGAGGAAACCTTGTCTAATGATCTTTGATACAGTAAAGCTCTAATTAATTGTGAGAATGGTCCTTCTGCTACATCATTCGCCACAATGTAGTCAATTTCTGGGCGATTTTTTAATATTAATTCAGGGAAAAAGATTGCGTGGTCATCTCCTAGGATTACTTTGGCACCACCCTTTTTAGCGTGCTGAGCAATTTTCAATCCTTCAGCATAAGTAGGTGTCAGGACTCCTATACCGACCACATCTGGATGGTATCTGTCAATCTCAGCCATAATAGATCCTGTAGTGGAGAGACCTCCATCGAGGATATTAACATCCACCTTGTCAGCGTAATCCTGTTTAATTCTTGTCCCTAATTGGATTATTCCAATAGGCGGAAATAGGGCGTAGTTTGTATTATGGCCTGAACTTTTGTTCGGGCTATTAATCAACATGAGTTTCATTTTATATTTTAGTTACTATAAAGTGATAATTGTCTATTCATATATTAAATTAATTTGTGTTTATTTTGTCAAAAAGGTAATATTTATATAATAAAGTAGGTAAATGTGTTAAAAATGAAGGATTTTGACAAATTGGATAGGAAGATACTCTATGAACTCGATATAAATGCTCGTCAAAGCTATTCCCAGATTGCGAAGAAGGTTAGGGCATCCAAACAGGTTGTTGCTTATCGTGTTGAGAGGTTGCTTGAGAAAGGAGCTGTAACAGGATTTTTTACTGCAATTGACCACTCTAAACTGGGATATTTTAGTTTTCGTGTTTATATCAAACTGAGAAATATTAGCCCTAAGAAGCAGGAAGAGATGGTATCCTATTTGAACAGATCAAAGGATGTGTGGTGGTTCGTAACAGTAGATGGAAAGTGGGATATTGATTTTGTGATACTGGTGAGAGAGGTTTTTGATTATTATCATGTATGGGAGGAATTCTTATCTCATTTTAAGAGGTATATCCATGAATATGAAACCGTGGTGTATTCGCATATTCATGGTTTTCCAAAGTCTTACCTTCTTGGTAGAAAGAATGAGGAAAAAGGATTCTTAATCAGCAAAGAGAGATTAGTGCTGCCCATTGATACTCTTGATATTCAGATTTTGCAATTATTATCAAAAAATGCCCGTATGGAGGCAATGCAACTAGCAAAGAAAACAAAAACTACTGTTAAAACCGTTATTCAGCGGATAAAGTCGTTGGAAAATAGGAAGATAATCGTGGGTTACAGAGCCTTGATTGATCTTAAGACTATTGGATACACTTATTACAAAATTGTATTTTATCTGATGGATACTTCCAAGATTGAGAGCATGAAAACATGGGCTTTTTCTCATCCTAATGTTCCTTATGTAAACAAGACTATTGGGGGTGGCGACTTTGAATTGGAAATCCATGCTAAGTCAAGGGAAGAATTTTTTATGGTTCTGAGTGAATTTAAGGCCCTGTTTCATGAATCTATTGATCATTATTATTATTTTTGGGTTTTGGATGAATATAAGATGATTTATTATCCAAGTGATTAATCAGGCATAGCTTTAAATATCATACTCTGAGATTCATATGTATGCTAGTGGATATTATATTGGCTTGTGTTCTTCGTGGAGATGTTAAACCTTTGCCGAAAATTGAAAAAGAGCCTGTTTCTTCAAGAATTGAGCTAACTGAGGATGAACTAGCATTCCATAAATTGAGTAGGGATTTCTTGCAACAGGGAAGGAACTATCTCAAAGAGAACAAGTTAGAAGAAGCTATTGAGTGTGTAGAGGAGGCTCTAGAATATGCGCCCAGAACTAAGTATTGTTTAGGACAGGCTCATAATAATTTGGGTGCGTTTCACAATCATTATGCTAAAATGTTGAGATTTGTTATTGAGGATACTGAGAAAGAGATAACCAAGCATAAGAGAAATCGCAAAAGGAGATCAGTCAAGAAGGGAAGAAAAGAGATCAGAGCTATGAAACAATATTTAGGGTTTCAAGTTTATATGGCTGGCAAAGAATATGATAAAGCTATTGAACTGTGGGATGATAATGAGGTTTTTTACGAAAATAAGGCCAAGTGGTGTAAATTTAGGGAGGATACATCATGGGTTCTGGAGTTTTCCAAGAAGGCTCTGGATTTGAAGCCAAATGATCCCCATTATGTATTTCTCTACGGAGTGGCCTGCTATGAATCAAGGAAATACCAGGATGCGCTCATCTATGTTGCCAAGTCGTGTAAATTAGATGAGGGTTATCATGATAGAGCAGCTATATTGATGAAAAAGATACATCATGATATGAAAATGGATGCTAAGAAGTTTTCAGTTCTGAATAATTAGTAAAGTGATACTTGGTATTGTTGGTTAGAGCAATCTTTATTAACACCTAAGTTCTTACTTTTGTTATGAAATATCATGATTTAGTTCAGGTATATGTGGAACTGGAAGCTACGAGTAAACGGCTGGGAAAGACGCATATTATTGCTGAGTTTCTCAAAACTGTTCGGGAGGAGGACTTGGAGGTTATTGTATTGTTGTTGCAGGGAAGGGTTTTTCAGTCCTATGATGAGAGGAAGATTGGGGTTGCTGCAAGGTTGGTTTTGAAGGCGATTGCAAGTGGCTCTGGAGAGAGTGCTGCTAATGTGGAGACTAAATGGAAGAGTTTGGGAGATTTGGGAGAGGTTGGCAAGGCTTTGCTTAGCAAAAAAAAGCAGGCAACGCTCTTTAGCCAGGAATTGACTGTAAAGAAGGTATTTACTAATCTTACTAAGTTGGCTAGCCTTGAAGGGATTGGGACTGTAAAGCATAAGACTGCTCTTATTGCTGAGCTATTGACTTCAGCGAAACCTGATGAGGCAAAGTTTATTATTCGGACTGTTTTGGAAGAGATGAGGGTGGGAGTTGCTGATGGAACCTTGAGGGATGCTGTAACATGGGCTTATTTTGGCAAAAAATTGGATCTCCAGTATGATGCTAAGGAGATGAGTATTGATCCTAAGGATCGGGAGCTCTACAATGAGTATTTGGGTTTGGTCCAGGGAGCCTTTGATGTCAGGAATAATTTTGGGGAAGTTGCTTGGATTGCTAAGAGCAAGGGTGAAAAGGGCCTGAAAGCTGTTGGGATTAAGGTTTTTATACCGATCAAGGTCATGCTGGGTCCTAAGGAGAAGGATGTGAAGAGTGCTCTTGAGAGAGTGGGGAAGCCTTGTCAAGTGGAATTTAAGTATGATGGTTTTCGGATTGAGGCGCATAAGGATAAAGGAAGGGTTGAGTTGTATACTCGGCGTTTAGAGAAGGTAACAAAGCAATTTCCAGAAGTGGTGGAGTATGTTTCGAATAATGTAAAAGGAGAGAGTTTTATTTTAGATGCTGAGGCAGTTGGCTTTGATGCAAAGTCAGGGAAGTATCTGCCTTTTCAGAATGTTTCTCAACGGATTAAGAGGAAGTATGATATTGAAAAGATCGCTGCAAAGATGCCTATTGAACTCAATGTTTTTGATATTCTCTATTACAATGGGGAGAATATGATTAATGTTGAGTTTAAATCGAGGAGAGCATTGCTGGAAAAGATAGTTAAGCCTGTTAGAAAGAAGATTAGGTTAACTGAGAGCATTGTTACTTCAAGTTCAGGAGAGATTGAGAAGTTCTACAAGAAGAGTTTGGAGGCTGGTGAGGAAGGCTTGATGTTAAAGAATTTAGGAGCGCCCTACAAGCCCGGTGCAAGGGTTGGGCATATGGTGAAGTTGAAGACTACAATGGAAACTTTTGATCTAGCAATTGTTGGTGCAGAATGGGGTGAAGGCAAGAGATCTAAGTGGTTGAGTAGTTTTACAATTGCTTGTGTTGATGGTGGTGAGTTTTTAGAGATTGGTAAGGTTGGGACAGGGATAAAAGAGAAAGCTGAAGAGGGATTGAGTTTTGATGAATTGACTCGATTACTTAAGCCTTTGATTATTTCTGAGAAAGGTCGTGAGGTTACTGTTAAGCCTAAAGTAGTTGTTGAGTTAAATTTTGAGGAGATCCAGAAGAGTCCTTCTTATGGGAGTGGTTATGCTTTGAGGTTTCCTCGGGTTGTGCGTTTGCGTGAGGATAAACATGTTTCTGATGTTTCTACTTTAGATATGGTTGAAGATGCTTATGATGGGCAGAGGAAGTAAAACGCCCCTGCCGGAAATCGAAACCTGGCAAATTTTTAAGAAAAATTTGGTAAAAACACCGGAAGTATAAGGAGGCCTAAAGCCTCCTGAACGCCCCTGCCGAGAACTAGAACTCAGGCTATCCTTTAAAAAAGGATAGGGCCCAAACACCGCGAGTATATTGAGGGGTCTCGAAAAAAACTCGACCCCTCATAACGCCCCTGCGAAGAATTGAACTCCGGCAAATTTTTGCCGTTAAAAATTTGATAAAAAGCGAAGAGTATAGAGGGATCCTCACTACGCTCAGATCCCTCGAACGCCCCTGCCGAGAATTGAACTCGGGTCATGAAGTCCGCAACCTCACGTACTATCCACTATACTACAGGGGCATGCGATTTGATAATAAGAATGTAGTTATAAAGTTAACTTACTTTTAGTTTGCAGCATTTGATGCGGTTTATATGGCCAAACGTTTGAGATGCGCCAGGATCATATATGCCCACTAAAACCTTGTTTGATGGGCATTGTGCTTTCCAAGTATCTCCTGCTCCGTGTGGGCCTCCTGCTTGGTTAAGGATCTCTTTTGAAGTGCATGCATTATAATCTACTGTAACTGAGAGGCCTTTTACAGGTGCATTTAGGTGGATTTCTTTTCCATCTAAGATAAGATCATGTTTTTCTGAAGCAGGAGCTGTGCTTGAAGAGGTTGCAGCGATTTTTAACCATTGGCCTCTATCAGCAGATGGCCCAGATCTTATGTTTTTTGCATAGATGTAGCCAACATATTTATTATTATGGTAAAAGCGTTGTTGGGCAAAGTTATCTCCAGAGCCTTCAACACGAATAATTTCATTATCTTCTGATCCTCCTTTTAGATGCAATAGAGACTTAATTATTATTATTTTCCCATCTAAAACCAAGTCATACTCAGTTCCTCCAGTAGGATGTTTAGCACCTATTTTGAATATTTTATCACCACCTGAGATGTGTTTAGCGTAAATATAGCCTACATAGTTTCCATCGTGATAAAATCTTTGTTGGGTGAAGTCTGGACCAGAGCCCTCCACACGAACAATTTCATTATCTCCTAATCCTCCTTTGACGTGGAGGGGGGCGAGTGGTTGAGGTACGTCGATGCCAATCTTAGCTTCTTTGTCGAAGTATATTTTTTTACCTGATTTACCGTCAAATTCTAGATGATCTGGGCTATTCTTGGCGTTTATCTTCCATTTAGGCCCTATATTCATACCCATTCCTGTGGTATGATCGGCATAGATCTCCACTATGTCATTGAGACTTTGAACTTTCATCCTTTGAAGTCCAGAACCGTAGACATGTAATGGCGTTCCTAGATCTGGACAAGTAGTTCCAATGCAGAAAGCTTCTGCAGTAATAGTAGCACCAGCAAAATCAATATCATCTGCAAGATGGCCTTGATCCACTGTAGCAATAACTACAGCAGCAATGAGCATAAATAAGAGAGTGAAGAAACCGTATTTGTATAGCTCTTTTTTCATTGTATAACTTTCAAGATTTTAGGCATATAAAGATTACTATAAATGGGAGTGGTATAACAAAAAAAAGAAAAAAATGGGTCTGCGCTAAGCAAATACGCTTAGAAGGTATCGGCCAATATTCGCTACGCTCATATTGACCTGCAAAAAAAGAAAAAAATGGGCCCGCGGAGATTCGAACTCCGGACCACTCGATTATCAGTCGAGCATTATAATTGCCCTTTCCCAACATCAGTTGGGGAGTAGCCAGACTAAACTACGGGCCCATGAATGAAAAAACGCCCCTGAGCATATAAAAGATCAAGGATCTTTTAAAGCTCAGGTTCGTCCTCGGAATCTCGCATTCGCTCGATCCCTCTTACGCCCCTGAGCAGACTCGAATTCAGCAACAGTTTATACTGTTTCTGCTGACCTTGTGGTAGCTGTAAGCTTTAACAGCCACACGCTCTACCTATTGCTCCACGCAAGGCGTGTCTAAGCTACAGGGGCATAGTAGTGAGGGTTAAAAAACGGTTTATAAATCTTTTGCTAAAGAGGGGGATTATTTCTTAATATAGAACTTGTTTTGCTTGTAGTTGTCAATAATCTCAGCACTAGGAAAGAATACTGGAGTGGGAAGGGCATCCAGATCAAACCATTGCCATTCTGTTATCTCATCTGGCTCCATTACTTTAGGATCTCCTTCAAATTGATCTGAGAAAAAACCAATAGTGACGAAATGAGCATGCTTGTTTTTGCTGTTATTAACACAGAGGACCTGCATGTCTGTGAGATTTATACCTGTCTCTTCCATGACTTCTCTTTTTGCGCCTTCTTCAAAGGATTCTCCAAATTCCAGCTTTCCGCCAGGCATGGTCCATGTACCTTCTCCTCTTAATTCAGAGTCTGCTTTTTCAGGATTATTATGGCGTTTTCCAAGGAGCACTTTTTGGTCTTTTAGCATCATAACGCCAAAGCCTCCCCCTACTTTTTTTTCTGACATTGGTTTTTT
>JASMFX010000080.1 GCA_030751555.1 Candidatus Woesearchaeota archaeon
GACTTTAGGAGCAAACAAGATGTTAGCTTTAGTCATGTGCGTTCAGGAGGCTTTATGCCTCCTGATACTTGCGGTGTTTTTATCAAATTTTTTTTAAAAATTTGAGGTGATTTGGACTACCATGTTGCTCTGGCGGCAGGAGCCTTATTAGACTTAGGACAGAGCTAGTCACAAAAATAATAGGAAAAAAGATTATTTCTTTCCAATTACAGAATTCACAGTATCAACAATCTTCTTAAGATTATCATTATTTACAGTTACTGTGTAGCCTTGCATAATAACTTTAAGATCATCAACAGTCTTAGGTAATAAATCAACAATCTTGCATATATACTCTTCTTTTAATCTGGGAATATCTAATTTTTGCAATTTTTCTTGAAGATCAGATAATGTTTTTTCTTTTTCAGTGAGAAATTCCTGTAAGTGCTCTAAAGTTCTTGCAGAGCGAAAATTAAGCTCTTTGTATTTGCTCTGTATTGATTCTAATTCTTTTCTTAATGTACCCATTGTAACTGGGCGTTCCTCAACTAATTCAGGTTTAACCATTTTTTTCTAGATGCACAGGATGGACAATAAGTGTTTTTAACTTACCACCATCCTTTAACTCTACCTCATAATTTGTTCCTCTTTTTGATTTCACAACAGCTACCTTGCCATGAAACCTTGGATGATACATCCCTTTTTGCACAGCTGGCTCAGCATGCAACACAACCCTATCTCCTAGCTTAAATATCTGGAGATACTTCGGTATGCTTATCTTACCACGCTTCCTAAAGTGCTTCTGCAACTTATAACGTGTCTGCCTTCTAAAACCACCTATTCTCTGTGCCATAGTAAAATAGAGAACGCATCCCCTTTTTAAAGCTTTTGTTGATTGGGGGGGTGTGTTCTAATTGCAGAGGGTGAATTGTTTTTTGCTTAACAAAAAAGGGGGAGGTACCACACAAAACAGTAGAATGCATAAATAGCACAGAATAGATCTGAGGTTGGGGCGGGCCCTCGATACAAGGTAGCATAGGGGGTGGTACCCTTTCCGAAACTACATTGACACGACTCTAACCTTTCCCATCTCTATTCTCTAAACTATAAATTATAAAAGCAAAACCTTTATATAGAGGTTTAGCAAACTATTGTAAAGAAGTAAAAATCTAAAAATTGAGGAAAAAATGAGTTTTTTTGATAGCATAAAAGAAAAGTTAGGCGGACAGGATTCTGAAGAGCGTGAAGAAGGGGAAGAAGGCTACGTAGAGCTCGATACAGAGACTGAAGAGATTAAGTCAAAGATCATAGTAAGACCTTTTGTCCTGACAGACTTCGAAGATACAAGGACAATACTTGATACTTTAAGAGAAGGAAATACAGTTCTTATTATTAACATCAAACCACTTAAAGATAAAGATCTTGTTGAATTAAAGAGAGCAATTAATAAAATTAAAAAGACAACCGATGCCATTGAAGGCGAAATAGCAGGGTTTTCAGAAGATTTCTTAATAGTAACTCCAAGCTTTGCAGAGATTTATCGGTCAAAACAAACCTCTGAAGTAAAGGAAGAGACCCAGCCAAAGCAAGAAGAGCCACGGATGGAAGTTTAGGAAACGGTTTAGATCTTATTTCTCCCAAATAGAAAACTATAAAAACACCCTTCCAACTTCTTCATAGCATGGTTGATGAAGTGAAGGAACAACCTTGCCCTATCTGCAAGAAAAAGACGCTTACATTAATAGAAGAGGAGACTGAAGTTCCTTACTTTGGGAAAATGTTTCTCTTTTCTATGAATTGTTCCAATTGCAAGTATCACAAAGCAGATGTTGAGGCTGCAGAACGAAAGAATCCCTGCAAATGGACTTTTGAAATCGATGGAGAGGAAGACTTAAAGGTAAGATTAATCCGCAGCAGTGAAGCTACTGTAAAGATACCACACATCACAACAATCGCACCAGGACCAGCCTCAAACGGCTATGTAACTAATGTTGAAGGCATTATCAACAGGATAAAGCATCAAGTAGAGGTTGTACGAGACTCAGAAGAAGATCCTGCTGCGAAAAAGAAAGCAAAGAACATGCTTAAAAAACTCCAAAAAGTAGTTTGGGGAAAAGAAAAACTAAAACTTATTCTAGAGGATCCGTCTGGAAACTCTGCAATTATATCAGATAAAGCTGTGAAGAGCAAAATTTAGAATTAATTTAAAAAAATCCGAGGGCTATCTCCATGCTAAAGCAATGAGATTTGCCAGCTCGGATTTTAAAAGTAAGAGAGGGCATTCATCCTCCACCTAAAGGTAGAGGATTTCTGCCCCTCTTAATTAACTAGATACCCACAGTAAAATCAACAAGCAGTGGAAGATGATCAGAAAATTGGTAATCCAATACCTTATAATTCAATACATTAACTGCATCTGAGGTTAATACATAATCCAACCGCCTAGAAGGATGCACACTTGGTTGAGTGAATGTATTCTTAATGTCACTCATCTCAAACCGATGATTAAGATGGGTATTGTTCAACAACTCTTTTATCTCATCGTCTCCTTTGAAAGTATTAAAATCTCCCATCAGGATAACAGGATTCTTAATATTGTTAACAATATTCTTTAGCTCATTGATTTGGGTGAATCGTGCCTTCCCCCCTAAACTTAAATGAGCCAATAAAAGGGTTACCTTATTAGGAATATCCACAGATGCCTCAATAACAACACGCTTTGTACCTCTGTGCAACATATGATATTTTACATCATAGAGCTTGTTTTTAGCAAGTATAGCATTGCCTTGATTCTTTAAGATAGGAATATAATGAAACAATCTTAACCAACCCTCAATAGGATACTTAATCTTCTCTACATGGTTAGACATACCTAATTTTTTCTCAAAAAAATCTGCCTGGTTCTTATGTGATCGAATACTCCCAGTATCAACCTCTGTTAAAGCAACAATATCAGGAGTCAAGCTCCTCAGTTTATCAATAATCTTAGAATCAAGACCTTTTGGAGACTTAAATACTCTCCAAAACTTAAGATACTCCCACCATAGACCCGTCATACCTTCGCAATATTCAATATTATAGACTATGAGCCTAACCATAGTTGCTTTTAAGTTTTATCCTTAATATATCTTCTCATTTTCAACTAAATTTATATATTGATGAACATTACCATCTCCTAATGAATATTGCAATAACTGGATCAAACGGCTACATAGGAAATTTCCTAACAAAATATCTCACAGAAAAAGGCAATAGTGTCCTTGGCATTGATCTTTCTTCACATCAAAGGCAAAGATCTTACAAGAATTTTACATTTATAAAATCAGATATTAGGGAGAACAATATAAAGGATATATTCAAGGAACACAAAGTAACTCATGTGATCCACACCGCATTTATCATGCAGCCACAACACAACAAAAAAAGAGAGACCAATGTAGATGTCTATGGATCAAAGAATATTTTTCTCGCAGCTTCCCAGACTAGATCTGTTAAGCAATTCATCAACATCTCCTCAACAAGTATCTATGGAGGATTTAAAGACAATCCCCTGTGGATAAAAGAAGAACATCCATTAAGACCAAGAGATTGGCTATACGCACAAAATAAAAAGAAAGTAGAAGAATTTATCTTTTCCAAAAAAGTAAAGATGAATATAGTAAATCTAAGACTTTGCACAGTAGTAGGGCCAAATTACTATAAAAAAGGTGGTGTAGTTGCTATTATATCCAAAGGAAGTATAGGGATAAACCTCAACAGTAAGCCATCAATTGTCCAGTTCTGCCATGAAAATGATATAAAGCAAATAATGGAATTTATCTTGAATGATAATAATATCAATGGAATATTTAATATTGCTCCAGATTCCTTTGCTACTGTGAATGATCTAAATCAAAAGAAGATTTACTTTCCATTCCCAAAATTCCTTTTCAGAATAATCATTGCATCATTATGGTCATTGCGCTTAAGTCAAATTTCACCAACATCTGTAAACCTCATTGCGCATGGAATTGTTGCATCTCCCAAAAAAATAGAAGATTATTTTGGCTATAAATTTCTCTGCTCAACAGAAGAGGCTTATCATATCACAGTGAATGAGAGGCTAAAGAACAAAACAATCTAATATGTACAATACACGCTACTATGTAACCAACTTAATAAGCATTTTTTCTTTTTCTAAAAATTTATCAACATAATACATTATTCTTTCCTTTTTTCACTATTGATAGAAACTTCCTTTCCGTAATGAATAGAGTCTACACTTTTTTAGATTTTTTCCAAATGAGGTTAAAGTATTGTCTAAAGGAATCTGCCACATCCTTATTAGTAAAAGTAAATACCATCGGCTCTGTGGAATAAATAGCAATCCCTACCCTATCTGGTAATATATCTATTGAAGCAGGAGTGATATAGTTATCCGGGAGTATTCGCACTTGAGCAAGAGGCTGTTTTTTTCTTACGCTAATAAGTTTTTTTGCATCCTTATTAAAAATAATTCTGAGTTTTATCATTTTTTTAGCTCGCCTTTGACTTAAATCTTTAAGAAATCCACCCATAAGTTCAGCTCGTTTAGGAACACCAAGGACTAGCCATTCGTCTTTTGCAGCATCAAGAAATTCTTCATAAAAAATCTTAAGTCCACAAAATCCAGCATACACTTTAGTCTCTGTATGTTCGGAAGATTGGTTAAACAGAGCAAACATGTGCTGAACGGTATTCTCGTCCCTCTTGATTTGCTTCTGTCTGTCTTCCAATAATAGTTGAATTTTCTTTGGATGGACAGCAATAAGAATCCTTCTACTTTTATCAAGAGTCTCACTTACTAATCCATCAGTGATTAGTCGTCTTAAAGCATCATAGACAGCAACACGGCTAATACATGCATGTTTGGCGATTTTTCCTGCGGTTAATGGACCTAATTTTAGAAGTGTTACATATACTGAAGACTCACTTCTGGAATATCCTAAGTTATTTAAAACACTTCGCATAATCCAAGAAATTGTAGCTTGTTTATAAAACTTACCATTGTTGTAAAGTACCTATTAACAAATTATTATTAGGCACACTGCATTTTTATTTTAAAATGGAATCTAAAGAAGCGTACAATAATCTAGGTAGTTTAGTGGATCAGGATGCCGATGATATTCACACGATAGGCTTTTGGGAAAGAATAGAGCTTGAACAATTAATCTTTGAAGAAAAACAGATTCGTAGAGGCTATTTTAAACAAGCATGTAAGTTTTCAATAATACCAGGATATACCCTAAGTCGGGCATTATCACACCCCCATATTAATTCAAAAGTTGTTAACTTAGGATATAAAGCAGATACTGTTGGTGAAATATGTAAAATTCTATTTTACCTAAGGTGTCTATCCGTAATTTGAGCATGGAATTAATCCAATACCAAAAGCAATCTCTAAAATGAGAACAACAATTTAATATTCAATTGTTATCTTATTCTTTCCCTCCCTATAGACAAATCCTTTTTTTACTTTGTCCAAATCCGTCATTTTAACAAAATCTTGAGGAAATCTTGTGGTGATTGAATTTCCGGATTTCCAGAATTTAATCTCTTTTCTTTCAATTCCCCAAAGCCCTGCTTCCTTGAGCTTTTGTTCTACTATTTCCATGCTTTCATCAGGAAAATATTCTTCCCCACATTTATCGCAATACTCAATATCTAATACCCCACAATCTATCCCATCTCTAATTACCTTATCTTTCTTCCATTTTACTTTTCCACCACATGGGCATGGATACGCTAGTCTTTGCATTATTTATGCCTCCATAACAGTTATTGGATATATTTTTCTTATGTTTTCAATTCTAAACTCTCTGTAAATAACTTTAAACCAACGAAACTCTGCTATAATGGATTTATCCGGCCTTATTCTTTTAGCACCTTTATGCACAGCTTCCTTGATTTGTTCCTTTCCAATCCCCCTTAATTGCATCCTATCAAATATATGTTTCTCTCTTTTTTGTGAATCTTGCCACTTTTTTACATTTCTAAACGCTACATTTACCTTAATTTCCATAATATTCTATAAAAACAAAGAAAAGTATATAAAACTATCTATTTTATCACACTAAGCATTCTTTATTGCATCTGTGATCATAGCAGCCTGCCTACACTCCTCAACATCATGGACCCTTACAAGATCTGCCCCGTGCATAATAGAAATCGCCACACTAGCGATCGTTCCAGGCAATCTCTTATCAACCTCAGCCCCAGTAAGCTTACCGATAAAGCTCTTACGAGAGGACCCCACCATAATCGGCCTTTCCAACCTGCAGAACTCCCCTAACCGATTAAGAATTTGGAGATTATGCTCCACAGTCTTGCCAAAACCGATTCCTGGATCAAGGATAATATCATGAATCCCTTTTTTCTCAGCTGTTTTTATTCTGTCTGTAAAAAAGTCCACAATATCCTCAACAACATCCTTGTAGCTAGGATTTTTCTGCATATCTCTAGGATTGCCCTGCATATGCATAATAATAACAGGAACATTATGCTTTGCCACAACATCCACCATCTTAGTATCTCTTAATCCAGTGACGTCATTCACGAGACTAGCACCCGCCTCCAAGCATTTGGCAACCACTCCAGGTTTACAGGAATCAATACTAATAGGAACCGAGATCTTTCCAAATAAAGCCTTTATCACAGGCAGAACCCTGTTGAGCTCCTCTTTTTCTGAGATAGAATCACTCCCAGGCTTTGTGCTTTCACCACCAAGGTCAATAATTGTAGCACCTTGCTTGATCATCTGCTTAGCTCTCGCAATAGCCTTTTTAGCACTAAAAAAATTTCCTCCATCAGAAAAAGAGTCTGGAGTTACATTTAACACGCCAACTACATGGGTTTCCTTAAAATCAAATTCATAATCTCCAATAATCATGGATTACAAAAATTGAAATGAATTTAAAAAGATTGTGCTTACAAACCTGCATCCAATTGAAACTTTTCAGCTAAATCCGTTTTCTCCCAGGTAAATTCTTCCTCTTCTCGACCAAAATGCCCATAAGCAGCAGTTTTCCTAAATATGGGTCTTCTTAGCTGCAGAGTATCTATAATCCACCTTGGAGTGAGGGGGCAATGCTTTTTTACAATCTCAATTATTTTTTCCTCAGGAATCTTATTGGTTCCAAAAGTATCAACATTTATAGAGGTTGGTTGAGGAACCCCAATAGCATAGCTAATCTGGATCTCACACTTTTCTGCTAAGCCTGCTTTGACAATATTCTTTACTATGTAACGTGACGCATAAGCACCAGATCTATCCACTTTGGAAGGATCCTTACCAGAAAAAGCTCCTCCTCCATGCCTTCCAATCCCCCCATAGGTATCAACAATAATTTTTCTTCCAGTTAAACCAGCATCTGCTTCTGGACCCCCTTTTACAAACTTACCTGTTGCATTGATATGCAATTTTGTATTCTCATCAAGCAATGATCCACATACAGGCTTTATCACTTTTTCAGTAATTTCTTCTTTAAGACTTTGTTCAGAAACATCTTCCTTATGCTGTTGCGCAATAACAACTGCTGTGAGACGTGTTGGCTTTCCGTCATGGTACTCTACGCTTACCTGACTCTTGCCATCCGGCCCTAGGCCTTTGATAATCTCTTCCTTTCGGACTTGCGCTAACTTTCTTGTTAATTTATGAGCGAGCAAAATTGGGAGGGGCATAAGCTCTGGAGTCTCATTGGTGGCAAAACCATACATCATACCTTGATCGCCTGCTCCTTGTTCTTCATGCTCCCCCTCTCCTTCTGAAACACCTTGAGAAATATCAGCGCTTTGCTCTCCAATAGAAACAATTACTCCACAATCTTCTCCATCAATTCCAAAATCAGGATCATTATATCCTATCTCAAGTAATGTTTTCCTAACAATTTTTTGAACATCCGCAAATCCCTTTGTGCTTACTTCACCAATAACAACAATAAGCCCCTTAGTTGTTGCAGTCTCAACAGCAACACGTGAAAGAGGATCTTGCCTAAACAATTCATCCAAAATAGCATCACTTATTTGATCACAAACCTTGTCAGGATGCCCTTCTGTAACAGATTCTGAAGTGTAATATTCAACTTTTGTCATTTTACCACCTTTTGTATTGATAGAGATACGCACTCTGAAAAGACTTATAAAGACTTTTGATGATAATATTCCAATAGGAATATTTGAACATTGTCCCAATGTTATTGAAAAGCTTTTTATAGGAATAAATCAAATTCCTACTATGCTAAAAACCATCAGATCATTTGATGGAGTACCAATCCATTATGCAATAAAAAGAAATTCAGAAGATTATGTTATTTTTCTGCATGGGATAACCTGTGACAAGGGGTTTTGGGATAATGAGGCTAAGGTTTTCCATAAACTCGGTTTTTCTACGATCATTCCAGATCTCAGAGGACATGGTAAATCTGGAAAACCCCATAATAAGGAAGATTACTATCTGGAGAACTTTGCAAGAGATATTAAGCATATCATGGACAAAGAAAAGATAAAGAAGGCAAATATGGTGGGCCATAGCTTTGGAGGATCTCTGTGGGTATTGTGCTACAAAATATTCAGTAAGAACATAAATTCTATGGTCATGATCAATGCTAGCCATAAGGTTCCCTTCAAATTAAAATTCTACCTCGCTTCTAGAAGGCATTTTAATTCCTTTATGCATAGATTTGTAGCCAACCTTCCTGAGCTGAAATCCAATGATGAGGTCTTAAAACACATTATCTACAATATGGATTCATACACAAAAGAGCACAAAAAAGAGATTCAGAATATTTTGAATCACATTGAAGTGCCCACCCTCTTCGTATCCTCATCAAAAGATGAACTCGTCCCATTGAAGCATATGAAGGATATGGTCAGCATGATGAATAAGACAGAGATAGTACACCTAGAAAAAGCTCACCATGAAGTATTTCATGAGCAATCAAAGGAGGCTAATGTTAATATTTTTAATTTTCTCCAAAAGCATCACCTAACTGATAATGTAAATCTTGCGACAGCACTTACAGTAGTCTTTGCAGCAGTAGGCTTGGCATTATTATCAACACCTGAAGCCCTACAGAGCCTAGGATCTGCAACTATAACAGGAGCTGCTGTTACTCTAGAGAATGTTAACGTTACAAGTCACCTGAGTGTGTTAGGTGTAAAGGTAATTGCTATTGCTACTTTGCTCTCTGGATTCCTCTATATAAGGAATAAGTACCAGTAGCAAAATTATTCCTAAAGCAACTATAAAGTAGTAAAACAACGAAGAATTTATATAGCAGTGAAAATAACCATATAGTATGCACGATAGAAGTATTTTGGATAAATAGGCGAGATTGAGGATCCTTTGCAGAGATGTGTTGAAAGAGGTGAAGTAACTACAAGATATCCTGCTATCGCCTTAGCTCTCTTGGAAAGGGCAAAAGGATCTCAGAGCGTTGATGAAGTCATTGCAGAGATCCATCGTACCAATCTCTCGCAACAGGATCAGCAGATTATCCAACCAGAAGAGCTGAGGACTGCTCTTACAACAGATTTTAATTGGATTGATGGACTGCCCTATATGGCTGTTTTGGAGACTGTAGATATGCATCTGGCTGAACAACGTGTAGTCTTGGACCTCTCCAACCCCTAAAACCAGCTCGTCCGGAATGAAGTTGTGGTGCTTTGCCCATATAAAGCGCTGAAGAAGTCTCAGCAGTAACAGGAACTACACTTAGATCAACCGCAATATTAGGTGCAGGTCGTTGAATTAAACTTAAATCATCATATTGTCCAATTGTGTTATTTTTTAAATCTGTTATAACACGAGGACCAGTTTGTTGCTTATAGCTCATTTTAAATACCTCCGAATAGTGACAATAATCACTGCATGATTTATAAGCATTTATTTGATTGGAACTATATATTAAAACAGTAAGGAAAAATAATTTTTTATTATTTTATCTCGTAGAATTCTTATGTTGATATTTCGATACCTGATTATCAACAAGATTTCTTAGCCATGAATAATCGTTATCTGCCTCACCACCAGGAGATTTTCCTTGATAAACAGCATCCAAAAACTTCCCATCATGCTGGGGCCTTAAATCACCAGTAGGACCATGAGTTGGATTTTCAATAGCTTTAAGTGTATTCGCATCCAAAGCAAAGATTTGCTTCTTTTCTGTTAGTTTTAAGAGCTCATATAGGTCCTTTCTAACATCTATCTGAAGGGTTTCACTTAAGTCAGTAGTATTCAATATAATAGGAACATGACAAACAGCAAAAGTCCTCCTCACCAAATCAGCAACATGGAGCCCATTATACCAATCTCCCTCTTGCAAACCAGCAGCACTTGTCCTCGTATGATCCATCTCAAATGTTAAAGCAGATACAACAGCAACAATATCATTATTTGGATTTTTTTTATCAGGTGCATATAATCTCAGATAGCTACCAGTCCTATCAATATCATGGATAACCTGTATTTTATAAGACATAGTCGTGCCAAAATTAGGGCCATAAATCTTTTCACCCTTCTCTAAGGTTAGTTTTTGACCCTTACCAATCTCTATAGGCCCAAGAACAGCCTTTACCTTCTCTAACTCTGCACCTTTATCAGCTACTATAAGAACAGTACCTATCGATGATTCATCGTAATCTTTTGCAAATCCCCCTAGCCAGGATGGCCTCCTAAGTCTCATGTTATACAATTCCCCCAAAGATGAAAATATGCAATAACTTACAGAAGAAGCTAAATCCAAATATAAACTTTCCTATATTTTCATGGAATCTTCAAAACAATACATTGAAAATGAAAGATTTATAAAATCATATAAAAGATCAATATCATGTGTGGAATCATAGGTTTGTTCAATATACATGATCACAAATCCAAGGCAGCCACAGCTCTAGACTGCTTAAAAAATAGGGGAAAGGATTATCAAAAGATAATATCTCAGAAAAACTATTCCCTAGCCCATGCCCTCCATGCTGTTGTAAGCAAGGTTAAACAACCTTTTGAAGGAAAAGGTCTTTTAGTAGCTAACTGCGAAATCTATAATTGGAAAGAGATAGCAAAAACCCACGCCATCCAGGCAAAAAACGATGCTCACCTCATCTTCCAATTATTAGAAAAGGGAGAAAGCCCTGGGGAACTAGTAAAAAAACTCGATGGTGTGTATTCCTTTGCCTATGTTAGAGACAATAAAGTACTCCTAGTTAGAGATCTTATTGGAGTAAAGCCTCTGTGGTATGGCAAAAATCCTGGTTTTGGCTTTGCTTCTGAAAAGAAAGCCTTGCTAAAATCTGGATTTAAGGATATCAACGAATTAAATCCAAGGAAAATTTTAGAATATAATCTAAAAACAAAGAAAATCAAGGTCCGCTCACAAAAGTTTTTCACAATAGGTCCTGAACATAGGGAATCAAAACAAAAAATAAAAAATAAACTACTAGATCTTCTCACCAAAGCAGTAGACAAAAGAATCCCCAAGCCAAAGTTTGGCTTGTTGTTTTCCGGAGGGGTAGATTCATCCACCTTAGCGCTTCTCTTAAAAAAACACAAGAAAAAATTCACCTGCTACACAACTGTTCTTGATCATCCTGGATTTAAAGAGCCAGAAGACCTTGTCTACGCTAAAAAAGCAGCAAAAACAATGAATCTTAATCTTAAAATCATTAAAGTTAAACTAAAAGAGATCAAACCTTTGCTAAAAAAAATTGTTCCCTTAATCGAAGACTCTAACGTAGTTAAGGTTGCTGTTGCTCTAACATTCTACAAAGCCTGTGAGCAGGCCCGAAAAGATGGACACAAAGTATTATTTTCAGGCCTAGGAGCTGAAGAACTATTTGGAGGCTATGAGAGACATAAAAAATCTCTCCAGATTAACAAAGAATGCCTCTCTGGATTGCTAAAGATGTATGAGAGAGATCTTTATAGAGATGATATTGTCTCTATGGAAAACTCTGTTGAGCTACGCCTTCCATTCCTAGATCATGACCTTAGCAAATATTCCTTAAATATTCCTGGAAAATACAAAATTAATAGCAAGGGAGAAAAACAAATACTGAGAGAGGTTGCTGAGAAGTTAGGAGTCCCAAAACTGATAGCAAGAAGGAAAAAACGTGCTGCTCAATACGGCTCAAACATCCAGAAAGCATTGAAAAAGCTTGCAAAACCTCATCCCACAATCTCTTCCTATCTTGATACCTTTGCACCTTCCACAAATCCAAAGCTAGGAGCCTTAATATC
>JASMFX010000081.1 GCA_030751555.1 Candidatus Woesearchaeota archaeon
TTCATATTGAAGGAGGTCCTGATTTGACATTGGATGATATTAGCAAAGCAGGTGAGAAAGTAACAGAAACCCTTGATGATGATGCCAATGTTATATGGGGCGCAAGGATTAGTGATCAACTTGAAGGAAAAATAATAGTCATGACCATAATCACAGGAGTCAAGAGCCCATGGATTATTGGGAGAGAATCTGACCAAGAGGAAAGCAGTTGGATTAATGAAGAATTGAACATTGAACAAGTGTAGCTACAAAAAATGGAAATTGACAAAAAAGTTTTGAATAATAACGTGCTTGCAAACTTACATTTTCAGGGTTCTCCACAAGTGAATCACGTTCAGAGACTTCTGCCAAACCTTGTGAAGAAAAAAGTGGAGGACCTTGATCTTTCTATGTTTGATCAAAAATTAAGATATGATATCTATGATGCCCTAGGCAAGGATCATCTACGCAGAGGGAACATAGACCAGGCTGAGAAGGCTTTTATTTTGTCAGAAAATAGGAATAAACTTACTGCTATTGGAAAGGAATATTATCATATTGGAATGATGGATAAGGCTGTTGAAGCCTTTAAGATGGCTGGTAACGAGGCAGAACTAAGGAACCTTGGAGAGAAGTGCATGATTAAGGGAAAGTATTTGCAAGCTGTTGAGTGTTTTGCAGTGCTTAAAGATAAGGAGATGTTAAAAGCACTAGGCCAGGAGTGCATGGATAAGCAGCGATGGCAGATTGCTCTTCAGGCATTTGAAGCAATAGGTGATTTAGATAAGGTTGCTGAATTAGGTGATAGAGCTGCTAGTGAAAGAGAGTTTGACACAGCAATGCAAGCTTACCAGTTGGCAGGCCAGATTGAGCGATTAAATCGCTTAGGGGATGAATGTCTGCATAATGGCCACATAGAGACAGCACTTGATATTTACAAAATAACTGAAAATCAAAAAATGATTGAGTTTATTGAGAAAAACACAGAGTAGAATGACTGAAGATCTATTAATTGAGAAGAAAATTGAAATTCTTGTAGGTATGCAGACAAAGCAATTACATGAAGAGATAAAAGAGTTAAAGAACATTATTGTAGCTTTAAATGATGAAGTAGTGAGTATTAAGGGTCATTTGAAGAACAATGCTGTACAGAGGGAAAAAGAGGAAGTGAAGGTAGAGAAAGTTGAAGTACAGAAGGAGGCTGAAAAGCAGGCTACTATTCAGGTCTCAGGCGATGGCGAAAACAATCATCATAGGACAGGAGATTTTGAACCTGGTGATGTAAGAATTGAAGAGATGTTTTATTTTGGGAAAAAGTAAATTGAATTCTTAAAGAAACAAAGGAACACATACCAAAGCAACAATTGACATTAACTTAAGGAGAATATTAATTGCAGGACCGCTGGTATCTTTATACGGGTCTCCAACAGTATCGCCAACAACAGCTGCTTTGTGGGCATCAGAGCCTTTTCCACCATGGTGACCCTCTTCAATGTATTTCTTAGCATTATCCCATGCACCGCCTGCGTTTGCTTGATTAATAGCAGAAACTACCCCACTGACTAATGCACCCACTAAAAACCCTCCTAAACCTTCTACACCCAAGAGGAAACCAATAACAATAGGTGCTAATATGCCAATAAGGCTTGGAACAATCATTTCCTTTAGAGCAGCGTTTGTGGATATCTCAACGCATTTTTCATAATCAGGCTTTGTCTTGCCCTCCATGATGCCTTTAATCTCTCGGAATTGTCTCCTTACTTCCTCTACCATCTTCATTGCTGCTCTTCCAACAGCTTCAATTGCAAAAGCAGAGAACCAAAGAGGTATCATCGCACCAATAAGGACTCCAATAAAGGTATTTGCATTTAGAACATTAATAGATTCTAATTTTGCAGCCACAGCAAAAGTTGAAAATAAAGCAAGAGCAGTCATTGCAGCTGAACCAATTGCAAAACCTTTACCAATAGCTGCGGTAGTATTTCCAGCTGCATCAAGTTTATCTGTATTTGCTCTTACACTAGCATCTAAACCTGCCATCTCAGCAATGCCCCCTGCATTATCAGCAACAGGGCCATAAGCATCAACTGCAAGAGAGACTCCTAAAGTTGCCAGCATTCCTACACCAGCAAGAGCAATACCGTAAAAACCTGCTAAATTATATGCTATGAAAATAACAATACTTATCACCAAGATAGGCCCTACAGTGGATTTATAGCCAACAGCTAGGCCCTGGATAATATTTGTTGCAGCTCCCGTGTTTGATGCCTCTGCAATCATTTGAGCGTGTTTTCCATCTTCTGATGTGTAGTGTTTTGTAATCAAGCCAATTAAAACTCCTGCTACTAATCCAGCTACAACTGCATAGAATAATGTTAGATCTCCGAAAAAACCATAAGTTAAGATTCCTGATAAGATAATGAATATAATACTTGCTGCAATAAGTCCTTTCATTAGGATGTTTGTAGGGTTCTTTTTTCCCCTTACGAAGAAAACACCTGCTGCTGAGCTTACGATCCCTAATGCAGCTAGAAATAAAGGATACATCAGTCCTTTTTCCTGGAATGCGACAAGTCCTAGTGCCATTGCAGCGATAATTGTACCAACATAGCTTTCGAATAAATCTGCTCCCATCCCAGCAACATCACCCACATTATCTCCAACATTATC
>JASMFX010000082.1 GCA_030751555.1 Candidatus Woesearchaeota archaeon
TTTCCTAAGAAAGATATTATACTTCTTCCAGAATTAACACTTTCCGCCCCTAAAAAAAGAGAAAGATTTGTAAGGGAAACTAAACTACATCCTAATCTTGCTAAAATCACTGGAGGGAGATTTGGTAGAAATTCGAATTTAGATTATAAATGGTTCGGGGGTTTATTTACAGACACCATGTCTCTCGAAGAATTCTTAGCATCTACTAATGGGAAGGCTTGATTTTGTAGCTTACTCACACAAAAACATAAACTTTATATATTAAAGACAATACCTTCCTTACTGAGGAGAGAAGAGAAAAAAGATTAAAAATCGATTATTTCTCCCTAAAAGGGGCGAATGCCGCTTTAATAAACAAATGAAGAAAATAAAGCCTTTAATACCGAGTTTAAGGGAAAAAAAGCGCTATTTGGTCTTTGAAGTGTTATCAAAACAGAAGATTAGAGGATTTGAAGCAATATCAAAGGCTATTAAGCAAAAATCTCTTGAATTCATCGGCGAATTGGGTTCTGCAAGAGCAGGAATGATGCTCTTACATGATGCCTATGAAAAGGAAAAACAGAGTGGAACTATGAAAATAAGTCATAATCATGTAGATGAGGCAAGAGCTATTCTTAGCCTTATAGATAAGGTAGACAACCAACCTGTAATTGTCAGGAGTCTTGGTGTCTCAGGTATATTTAATAAAACAAAAAAATACGTACAGAGGTGAAATATTATGCAACAACCAATGCCACATCAATTAATGGGATATGACCGTGCTATAACCATGTTCAGTCCTGATGGTAGACTATTACAAGTAGAGTATGCTAAAAAAACAGTAAAACAGGGTTCAACTGCTGTTGGAATTACCTGTAGCGATGGCGTTTTGCTTGTCACTGACAAAAGAATAGTAGATAAGCTAATTGTTTCTGAAGCTGTTGAGAAAATCTTTCAGTTAGATGATCATATTGGAGCTACTGCATCTGGAATCCTAAGCGATGCCAGAGTTTTAATTGAGCGAGCACAGATGGCTGCTCAACAACACAGGGTAACTTATGATACAGAGATTGATGTTCTTACTGTTACAAAGGATATTGCTGCGCTTAAGCAGATTTGCACTCAGAGTGGTGGTTTAAGACCCTTTGGTGTGAGCCTGCTTGTTGCAGGAGTAGATTCTGCAGGACCTTCATTATATGAAACTGATCCAACAGGGATTTATTTCAAGTATAAAGCTACAGCTATTGGAGAAGGAGAAGAGGCTGTTGAAGAGGCTCTGCATAAGGAATACAAAGACACACTTACTATGGAAGAAGGCTTGAAGTTATGCATTAACGCATTGGTAAAGGCACTTGATAAGGATCTCGTTTCTGAGAGATTGGATGCTGTAAAGATAACAACCAAGGACAGGAAGTTTACAAAGGTGCCTCAATCTGAGATAGATAAGGTGTTTAAAGAGGTAAAGAAGAAGTGAGATAGACTCACAGAATTTAAAATTTTATAATAACAAGGTGAAAAACAATGAGTGAATTAAAAACAAATGATAAGGATGTGGTTGTTCCTGGCGAAATTTTGGCAACAGGTATGGAATTTTTGCCAAGCTATGGAACCTACAGAGAAGGAGATAAAATTTTTGCAAGTAGACTAGGTTTATTTAATCTAGACGGAAAAGTGTTAAAGATTATTCCTCTTTCAGGAAAATACATACCAAAGAAAGGAGATACTATTGTTGGTCAGGTTACAGAGATTCTGATGTCTGGCTGGAGAGTTGAAATCGGGACTGCCTACAGTGCAGTGCTTGGTTTAAGAGATGCTTCGAATGATTTTATTAATAAGGGTGCTGACTTAACGCACTATTTTAATATCGGAGATCTTATTGTTACAAAGATTGTGAATGTAACTACACAGTTTCTTATTGATATATCCATGAAAGGACCTGGTTTACGCAGGCTACGTGGTGGAAGACTGATTAAGGTGGATTCCTATAAAGTTCCAAGAATAATTGGCAAGCAGGGAAGCATGGTTAGCATGATAAAACAAGCTACAGATTGCAGAATTGTTGTTGGCCAGAATGGTTCAGCTTGGTTAAGTGGAGAACCTGCTATGGAATTGTTAGCTGAGAAGGTTATCCGAAAGATTGAGAAGGAAGCTCATATTTCTGGCTTAACTGACCGTATTAAAACATTTCTCGAGAAGGAAACCAAGAAAAAAATAGAGTTAAGGAGTGATTCAAATGGTATTTAAGAAAAGACCTGACGGGAGAGGATTCGAAGATCTTAGAGAAATGGATGCTAAGGTTGGAGTTATCAAGCGTGCAGATGGTTCAGCATGGTTTAAGATAGGAGATACAGAGGCATACGCAGCTGTATACGGTCCAAGAAATTTATTTCCAAAATTCATGCAAGATCCAAGAAAGGCTATTTTAAGATGTCACTATAATATGTTGCCATTTTCAGGATCTGGAGATAGAATCAGACCTGGAGGGAATAGGCGTTCAAAGGAAATTTCATTTGTTACGAAACAAGCTTTGCTG
>JASMFX010000083.1 GCA_030751555.1 Candidatus Woesearchaeota archaeon
GCATGGACTGCCTGAATTGTTTTTGAGGCAACTTCCATATCTTTTTCTAAGCTTTCATCAATCTCTTTTTCATCAAAGCTTGGCCAGGCAAAGTGGTGGATGCTTGCTTCTTTCAAGGAAAAGGCTTCTTTTAGATCTTGATACATTTTCTCAGTTATCATTGGGGCAACTACTGCAAAAAGCTTTAGGGTATTGATGAGGACATTGTATATTGTGTAAGCAACTAGTGTTTTTTCTTGCTTTTTTCCGATTGATGCTTTGTCCCTGGTAAGCTGAATATATGTTCTGCTTAGTTCTAAGAAAAGATCCTCTATGATCCACGGAACTTCATTGAGCAATAGCTGCTCAATCTTGTCTGTGACTGTCCTTACAGTTGAATTGAGCTTAGAGAGCATGTATTTTTCTTCTCTTCCCAGTGCTTTTTTTTGTATCTTTAGTTTAGTAGGATTGATCTTGTTATTCTTGCAAAGATCCAGCAAATAGTTATGCACATTCCAGAGTATGACTAGGTTTCTATACTTTGATTTTACATCATCAAAGTTGTAGTTAAGATCTAATGCTGGGTTGGCTCCTCCAATTGCATAGTATCTAAATGTATCTGCTCCGTATTTTTCATATACTTCTCCTGGGAGGATATAGTTGCCTAGACTTTTAGACATTTTCCTTCCTTGAGAATCATTGATCATGCCATGCATGTAGCAGTGTGTGAATGATAATTTTCCCATAGTGATCATGGAAGCTACATGGAGCAGGTTAAACCATCCCCTAATTTGATCATTTCCTTCTAAAATAAAATCAGAGGGGAAGAGCTTTTTGAAAAGTTTATCTTCTTGAGGATAACCAAGGTTTGCCCATGACGCTGAACCAGGGTCTAGCCAGACATCAAGCACATCTGGAAGGCGTTTTTTTGTTTTTCCACACTTGCATTTGTATGTGATTTTATCAATATCAGGTTTATGAAGATCTTTAGGTGTTTTTCCAGATTTTTTCTTTAATTCAGCAATAGATCCTATCACATCGTATTCTTTACAGGCATCACATCTCCAGATAGGGATAGGTGTGCCCCAAAAACGTTGTTTAGTGATAGAGTTATCCCTCAAGTTTTCTAGCCATGCATTAAATGCATTGAATGCTGCAACTGGTTGCCAGGTTATTTTTTTATTTTCAGCTATCATTTTAGGTTTGAGATCTTCAACTTTGAAGAACCATTGAGGTGTTGTTCGAAAGATAGCTGCAGTTTTACATCTTTGACAATGAGGATAGCTATGGGTAAATTGTGTAAAACCTGCTAATTTGCCTCTTTCTTCCAATACGCCTGCAAATTTTTTATCATCTACTTTAGCAGTCCACCCTTTGAAAGTTGGATGGTCAAGCGGGTAGCGTCCTTTAGTATCAATCACATTAAAAGGTTTTACACCATTCACAATACAGAGGTCATAATTTGAGTCTCCACATCCAGGAGCAAGGTGAACTATTCCTGTTCCTTCATCGAGGTGAACGTGTTCTTTAGATAGGATTATTTTGTATAAAGGCTGTTCTTTTTTTCTTCTTTCAAGCTCTGGAAACTCTTTGTCGAATAATGGGATGTATTCTTTGCCTTTTAGTTTTGCTCCTTTGAAGGTCTCTACAATCTCAAATTCTTTTTTTGCATATTTATTAATAACTTCTTTAGCTAGTTTTTTTGCAACTATCCAAATCTCATCGCCAACTTTGCATTTTACATAATCAAATTCTGGGTGTACAACAACCGAAAGATTTAATGGGGTAGTCCATGGTGTTGTTGTCCAAATAATCATGTATTCATTTTTAGCTCCTTTTAATTGAAACTTCATGTAAATAGACATATCAGTGAGGTCTTTGTATTCTAATTCATGCTTGGCAAGCGCAGATTCACAATTTGGACACCAATGCAAAGCACGTTCACCCTCATACAATCTTCCTTTCTCATGGGCTGTTTTTACTAGCCACCAGACAGATTCTGTCCATTCAGGTGCGATTGTTTGGTAAGCATTTTCAAAATCCATCCAGACTCCTACTCTAATGAATTCTTTATTCATCTCTTTCATATTGTCTGTGCATGTTTTTCTGCACTCTTCTATGAATTTTTTAACTCCAAATTTGAGAATATCCTCCTTTGTTTTGAGATTAATTCTCTTCATGGTTGCGTGCTCTGTAGGAAGTCCATGCATGTCATAGCCTGATCTATCATAAACATCAAAGCCATTCATGCGCTTGTATCTTAGGACTAAATCCTTAAGGGCTTTATTCCATGCTGTGCCCAAATGCACCTTGCCAGAGGTGTAGGGAGGGCCTTCTAAGAAGTAAAAAACCTCTTTTCCTTTGTTTTTCTTGTTGGCCTTTGCGTGGATCTTGCTTTTTTCCCAAAATTTCAAGATCTCAGGCTCTACTATGTTAAAGTTGTATGGTTCTGGCATAAGAAGATGTTTTTAATGTTATTATTTAAAGGTTGCTAAAAAATATTTAATTCTTGGCTGATTGTTTAATTTTCAAATATTCTTTTCGTGTCAAATTTATTTCATTTTGTCTTTTGAGCTGGCTATTAATGAGTTTATTCTGTTGATTTTTCCAATCTTTGTCAGGGTGATCCTTCACGTAATTTGCCCAGCTTTTCAAATACTTCATCCTGTCCTCATCATTCTTTTTTTTAAACTCTTTCGCATTAAAATTTTTCATAGGGTTTTCCTTAATTCTTTTTTATAATAACCGATGAGATCATGATTCAAATGTCCCTTGGCCACTATTCTTATTTGTTGTGCATCTTCGAGGTCTTTATTGCTTTTCAAAATTTCTTCTTTAAACGCAATTTGCAATTCTAAAAATCCAATTTTTAATTCATTCTCCTGAATTTTTACTGTAATAGGTGACCTTATAGATAGATCATCATATAAAGATTTCGTAAATTTTAGTTCTATATTAGGAGACCACGTTGGTTTAATTGCATATCTAATACCATGATTAGTTTGCAGCAAATCGAATAATTCATCAGGATTGTCTTCTTGGACACTCCAATATTTTTTCTCTAATAGATTATTATGTAAAGCTTCGAATTCCTCTTTACTTAGGGGAGGGATTAGTATGTCCACGTCATCTGTGGATCTATTTCTGCCTAATAAGATTGCTACGTAACCACTAATGATAACATACTTGGAATATTTGGTAAGCAATTTAGTAAACTTAATTACAAATTTATCCAAATCACTTGGCTCATACTCAATGATTATTGTTTGGTTGTCAATAAATTTCATAGTATTTAGAGAAGTTTGCTTTCTTTAAATATGTTTTGTGCAGATGTCCAGTGGTTTTTCCGGTTTTAGATGACAGCAAACCACCCAACATGCTACCTTGTATCTCAGCCAACAGGAAACCTGCGGTTTCCTTAGTTGCGTTCGCTGCGCTCGCAACCTCCCCATCCTAAGATTTGTTTTTCGGTGGGAGTGTGTGCTGTTTTCTTCAGTAGACCCTACCCCTTTGTGAATTAGTGATCAGTTGTGGGTCATAAGCCTTTTAACTCATAACTCAGAGCTGAAAACTACCACAAAGATCACTTAAACCGAAACATTTATATATTACTATGTATTACATATTGCTACAATGGCAACTATTTCAATACGATTTGAAAAAACCTTCCTGCATGATGTGGAGAGGGTAATGAAAGGCAATAGGTATTCGACTAAAGCAGAGTTTATCCGAGAAGCTGTGAGAGATAAGATTAAGGAATTAGAAAAAGAGCAGGCTTTGATGAGATTGGAGAAGGCTTATGGGGCTTCAAAGCGCAAGACTACAGATAAGCAGTTGCATGAAGCAGGAGAAAAGGCTTTTGAGGAGATAGCGAAGAGGTTAGGAGTTAAATGATGTCTTCTGGCTTTTTGGTTAGGGCAATGTCTTTTAGCTTGTTAAAATGAGTATCTCTGGTAATTAATTGCAGATTATTATCTCGTGCAAGAATAGCGTGAAGAGCATCTTTCTTAGGAATTTCTCTTTTTCGAGCTAATATTGTTGCTTCTTTTACTTGTTTTGGAAAAATATGGGTTCTTTGAAGATTATTTGGTTTAGCTATGCTTAAAATACAGTTAATTTCCTCTTTGGAATATCCCAAATGCTTAAATTCTCCAATGTTGAGGTCTGAATATATTACTATTTGATCATTCTCAATAATTCTCTTGATCAATTTTTTAACACTTTCTCCATTTAAACCCCTATTTTCATGAATATCAATCCAAATTGAGGTGTCAAATAGGAAATCTTCTGCCATTTTCAAATTATTGAGTATTTTCGAGCTTTATATGCTCTCTGTGCAGATGTCCAGTGGTTCTTCCGAAACCTTTATAAAGTATGACTAGTAGGGGAAGTTATACAAGTATGACTTTATAGTAGGTTAAATGCCAAAAAAAGGCCAAACTAAGGACAAAATCACGATTTCTATAGATAAGGAACTACATGATGAGTTGAAAAAAGACTGCGAGAAGAGTATGGCAAAGCTTAGTACCTACATCGAGCATCTTATTCGGAGGGGTAAGAATGCGAAGTAAAGGACAGATTGCATTGTATATGATCATTGGAATGGTGGTTTTGATAGGTGTTGGTGTGTTTATTTATTCTACCACTTCTGCAGGTGATGAAGAGTCCTATCAATTCATTGATATGCCTTTTGAGGTCCAGCCTCTTAAGAATCTTGTAGACGGATGTCTAGATGAGGCGATAGACAAGGGAGTCTATTACTCTGCTATGTTGGGTGGAAGGATATACGATACTTCTCTCAGACTAAATACTGATCGCGAAGAGTTGAACTACTATTATGTAGAAGGGATATTGACAACACCTCCTAAAGTAGAGATTACTTCAGATCTTGCATTCTTTATCCAAAATGAGGTTGGATTTTGCCTGGAGAGGAGGAAAGAGGCTGGAGAGGTATCTTACAACTTTACAATGGGTGAGGCTGAGGGTGAAGTCTACATAGAGGATGAGGAAATAGTTGTTATTATTGATCCTAAGGTGAAGATTTTCTACAACAATAACGAAAACAGATTTACCCTTCCTAAATATTACAAGAAAGTCGGCTACCGGTTAGGTTATCTTCACGGGATTGCAGTTGATTTCGCACAGGGACTTCTAGATGATAATAATCGTCTTTCTCTTCAGCTTCCGGATGATGAGCACCTCAACGCTAAAGTCATGATCTACAGTGATAATACTGTTATATTTACCATTGCTGATGAGAATGTGCCACGAGGTAATACTCCACTTGTTTTCTCCTTTATTATCCAGCACAGTGCAACCCCTACTCCAGAATTGGTATATATCCCTGATTGGAAGCTTGAGCAGGGAAGAGAATTTGCATACCAGGTGGAGATGGAAAAATTCGAGGGGAATGTCTTTTTCTATACAAATGATCCATTAGTCCCGATAGATTCCCAGACCGGTCTGATCAATTTTACTCCTCAGTTTGCTGGAGAGTTTGCTATTCGTGTAGGTGTGGAAAGTTTTGCTGGGAAAAACGATGAGCAGCAGGTTAATTTCATGGTGGAGCCTCATA
>JASMFX010000084.1 GCA_030751555.1 Candidatus Woesearchaeota archaeon
AAACAATTATCTCAATGGGGAGAAGAGTTTGATTTAGGACATTGGAAATTTTTAGAGGAGTTTTTGGTTCTCCAAAAGAAAATGAAGGCAGGGAAAGATAAAGATGAAGATTTTGTGGGAGTTAAACCTGATACTACTTTCATTAAAGATTTAGTTGCTGGGAGGCCTGTTTTGACTCATCCATTAGAGATGGGAGGATTTAGATTACGATATGGTAAAAGTAGGGTGAATGGATATAGTGCGGTAAGTTTACACCCTGCAACCATGGTAGTTTTGGATGACTATATTGCTATAGGAACACAGTTGAAATTGGAGCGGCCTGGAAAGGCAGCAGTTATTACGAGTTGTGATTCCATTGAGGGGCCGATTGTAAAACTTAAAAACGGAACTGTAGTGAAGGTGGATACTGAAGAACTTGCTCGAGAGGTGGCACCTAAAGTAGAGGAGATATTGTTTTTAGGAGATATGTTAGTGAGTTATGGAGATTTTTTTAATCGAGCCCATATGTTGGTACCTCCTGGTTATTGTAATGAATGGTGGCAAAGAGAAGTAGATGCAGCTGAGAAATTGAAAGGAGGAATTATTTCTGCTACTCCAGAGCATTCTCGAAATAAGCCTGTTTTAGGTCTTAGGGAAGATCCCACCATAGAGGAAGCTATGCAATTAAGTAAAGATTTAGAGGTGCCATTACATCCAAACTACTGTTATCATTGGAAAGCTCTTACATTAGATCAATATTCTCAATTACTCAATTGGTTGTATAAAGGGAAAATAATTCAGGAAGGGGGAAAACGATTGGTTTTGCCTATAGATAGAGAAAAAAGATCATTGGAACTTATAGGTATTCCCCATACTGTTGAAAATGAGTTTGTGGTTATATCTCCACCTCATGTAGATTCTTTGGAAGCTCAAGGTTTTGTTGGGGAATTAGGGTTGAATATCCATAAAGATACCTTAGCTGAACTTAGGGAGCCTTTGCCTGCAGCCATCAAAGGGTCACCGCTAAAATTACGAGATAAATCTGGGTTATTTATTGGTGCAAGGATGGGAAGGCCTGAGAAAGCCAAAATTAGAAAATTAAAGGGAAGCCCCCAAGTTCTATTTCCTGTTGGAGAAGCAGGAGGGAGGATGCGATCTTTCCAGAGTGCTTTGGATAAAGGTAGTATTCATGCTGAGTTTCCCTATTATTTTTGTGACACTTGCAAAAAAGATAGTATTGCCAGAGTTTGTGTATATTGTGGAGAGATTGCAACGCAACGGTATTTTTGTAGACAATGTGGAAGTTTGGAGAAAGAAGAGTGTGAACATGGGAAGGCTATGACCTTTAAATTGCAAAAAGTCAATCTCCATGAGTATTTTTATGCATGTAGGAAGAAAATGAAAATGGATAATCATTCAGATCTTATTAAAGGGGTGAGGGGAACTTCAAACCGAGATCATATGCCTGAATATTTGTCTAAAGGTATTTTACGTGCTAAACATCAAATTTATGTCAATAAAGATGGGACCACTCGATATGATATGACTCAAGTCCCTATTACCCAATTTAAACCTATAGAGATTGGTGTGGGAATTGAGAAGTTGAATGAATTGGGATATACTGTAGATGTGCATGGCAAGTCTTTGGTTGATGAAAATCAAGTGTTAGAACTTCGATCTCAGGATGTCATTTTACCTGCTTGTCCAGAATCTCCTGATCCTGGTGCTGATGAGGTGTTGTTTAATGTTGCTAATTTTATGGATGACTTGTTGGAAAAAGTGTATGGTTTACCCCATTATTACAAACTGAAGAAAAAAGAAGATTTGGTAGGACATCTTGGAATGGTTATAGCTCCACACACTTCGGCAGCCATTGTTTGTAGGATTATTGGATTTAGTAAAACACAAGGATTATTTGCTCATCCTATGTTGCATGCAGCTACCAGAAGGGATTGTGATGGAGATGAATCTTGCGTGATTTTGTTGCTTGATGGACTCGTTAATTTTTCTAAGCATTATTTACCTGCTCATAGAGGAAGTACTCAAGATGCCCCTCTTATATTGACTGCAACTGTAGACCCTGCAGAAGTAGATGATATGGTGTTTGATCTCGATGTGGGCTGGAAATATCCTCTGGAACTGTACGAGCAGAGTTTGGATTACAAAAATCCTTGGGATGTACCCATTAGTCAAGTTTCTCAATACCTCAAAGAGGGAAAAGAATGTTGGGGGTTTGGATATACCCATGAATCTGGAAATTTAAATTCTGGAGTTCGATGTTCGGCGTATAAAACTCTTCCTAGTATGAAGGATAAGTTAGATGGACAAATGGTTTTAGCAGAGAAGATCCGGGCAGTTCAAACATCAGATGTAGCAGATTTAGTTATTGGAAAACACTTTATGAAGGATATTAAAGGAAATTTACGAAAATTTTCTACTCAAAATTTTAGATGTGTTAAATGCAATGAAATATTACGGAGACCTCCTTTGAAAGGTAACTGTCCTAATTGTTACGGAAGGGTTATTTTTACTATTTCCCAGGGGAGTGTGGTTAAGTATCTCACTTTTAGTTTGGATCTTGTTGAAAAATATGGATTGAGTCCTTACTTAAAACAAACACTAGAACTTACTAAAGATAGAATTGAAAGTGTCTTTGGAAAGGAGAAAGAAAAGCAAGAAGGTTTGGATAAATGGACAACTTCTCCAGAAAAAACTTCTTAATCCATTAATATAATTTGAGCGTGGGGGATTCCTTGGACTTCTTTAATTTCATCTTTACCGAGAAGACCCTCTTTTTGTGCCAAAGCAATGGATTTTTCACCTACCATATTTACTATATCTACATTTCGCATCATATCTGCAATCATATCATTGTCTTGTTCTTCACCTTGATAGAATTCACTTTCTAGATCTAATATTACTTGATTTTCTTCAAATTTTTTACCAATTAAATCAGAATCACATAACGCTAGAATGGTTTGATCCCCTTTTTTGTGAATTTTTGTTAGCATATTAGATAACCGATTTGATAATTTGTTTATTTCCACATGCTGTACATCTTTTATAGGAAAATTGACCATCTTTTTCTATTGTTGTGTCCGGTTTTCCACATTGAGCACAGAGCACAAATTCGTCTGCATATTTTCGAATTTTCTCATTAACTACTGATGCAGCAACTTTTCTTTTGAGGGTGAGGGATTTATTAGTCAATTCTCCTGGAGTTGCCAGTTCTTTGTACAAAAATTTGATAAAATGTTCGATAGGTCTTTGGAGAGCATCTGCAATTTGATGAAAATTGGTAAAAA